>JBGVDU010000034.1:0-6913 GCA_045119555.1 Acutalibacteraceae bacterium
GAATCTTCTGATTAGCCTTAGATGTCTGCAAAACGTGGTCATCTGTATTGATAGCAATAAACTCAACACACTGAACGTTGCTGTTTACCATTCTGTTTACGGCATTACCGCCGCCGCCGCCAACGCCGATTACTTTAATAACAGGCAAGTTGCCGTTGTATTCTTCTTCTAACTGGAAACCCATTTTATATTCCTCCTGACGTGTTAATCACGGGAAATCCGCTGTTAAGCAAATTAAGCTTGATTACGCAATTCTTTATAAACTACGCTCTATATACTTCATTACTATATAAATTTATCACATTCGCCCTAAAAATTCAATAATAATTTGTAAAATAAGAAAAATTCGACATATCGTTCAAAAAATTACACTGTTTTTATACACTAATTACAACTTTGTAACAAGAGATTTTGAATTTTTACAAACTTGAACCGATGTATTTTTATAACATTTCAAAGTGTAACAATTTCATTGTTTGATTGCTTCACTTTACGTCATTTTTTATACCTAATACTAAACACTGTTTTATCGTGTTCAGTTTAGTATTCGTGTTACCACAGCTTTTGAGGGGAGAACCGTTTTCATTTGGCTCTCCCCTGTCTTTCCCGTCAGCTTTTCATTATTATATTCACAGGAAGTTTAAATTGAATTTCTGCAAGCTTAGAAACGGCTTGACCGATATCAATGTAAATTTTAAGCAAAAGTCTTTTGCTTTAGTATGTACTTGCTGTTTGGGAATTATTCTCCGATTTACTGTCTGTATCTGAATCATTTTTATTTGTGTAATCCGTATCGGAATCAATAGTAACCGTATTTGAATAAATAGGTGTGAAATACGATGCTTTTCTGTCGCTGTTTGCAAGCGATACATCAAGATCGCCCTTATCTGTGGCTGCAAGCTCGTTGTTTATGATAGCCATTGCCGTTCTCAGCTTATAGCCAACATCTTCGGGAACACCGACTAAAATTGTAATTCTGTTATCATAATTCAGTTTGATATTCGCCGAATTTGAAATATCCACTCCATATATGTTCGGTACAGAATTTTCGTTTATGCTGTCTATAACCTCGGCGAGAATCTGCTGTGTTGTTTCGTTCTCAAATTTTATGTACTGTCCAACCTCGGTATCTGTAACCTTAACACCCTTTAAAAGAGGAATAGACCCCGACGGAGCGTCAATTTTCTCTAAAACTCTTCCTTGTGCACTGATAACGGCATAACCGCCGTTTACCTTTACCTCATAGGAAGGAATCGCCGTTTCTGTTGTAATAACAATAGTTCCGGGAATTTTAAATGTTACCTCGGCACTTTCTATATAAGGAAAAGCTTCAACTATTTTCTTCGCAGCCGCTTTTCTTCTTGCAAGAAATATGTTATCGCCGTATCCTAAGCCGCTTGCCTCAACAATCGCTTGGTTATCGTACGGTAAATTACTGCCCTCAACCACAAATTCATCCGTTTTAAAGAGTATTGTTACCGATGCAATTATCGCAACAATTACAACCGCCAAAAATACTCCTATATTGCATAACAAGGCTCTGAGCTTTCTTTGCTTAGCCGTAAGCTCTCTAACCTTGGCAGGCTCGGTAAGATACTCGTCACTTTTCTTTTTCTTGGACGTGCTCCTGCTTTTTTGCGGATTTCGTGAGTTACTCTTTGAAACTGTTTTTTCTCTGTGAGGTGTTCGGCTTTTGCCGTAATACATATCGAAATAATTATCTTTTTCTTCCGTCGATTGAGCTGAGGACGCCGATTCAAAATTTGAATACGGTGACTTTAACGAATGCTTTGCACTGTCGGAGCTTCTCTCAGTGTCAAGTACGTCTGTTTCAAAGGCGGCGTAAGGGGAATCCGCTCTTGTTTCTCTCAATTCCCTTCTTCTCTCAGCCGCAGTCTGCTTACCTGCACGGCGAGTGGATTTCCTCTTATTCTTAGAAGCATCTGCTCTGTCTGTTTTGTTCTTATCATGATTATTACTCATTTTTATCATTCCAATACAAAAGGCAACACCGCACAATTTAAAATCACCATTTTGAATAACTATGCGGTATTGCCGAATTTTTTCGCATTAAATTCTTTTAACGTCACCGCCAAGTGCCGACAAAACTACTTCGATATTCTCATAGCCACGGTCGAGATATTTAAGTCCGTCCAGCCTTGTTTGACCCTCTGCACCGAGTGCCGCAACAATCAATGCCGCCGCACCTCGCAGGTCCATAGCTTCAACGTCTGCACCGTGCAGGCAGTCAACACCTATAACTACGGCAACCTTCCCCTCAACCTTGATGTTAGCACCCATTCTCAACAGTCCGCTGACGTGCTGATAGCGGTTTTCAAATATGTTCTCCACAAACAGCGTTGTGCCTCTGCATGCGGCAATCATTCCCATTATAGGTGCTTGAGCATCTGTCGGGAATCCCGGATAAGGCATTGTGCGAACAATCCTCGGAGCAGTCAAGCGATGCGGAGCATCAATCAGAATACTGCTTCCTTGAATAGTTAAATCACAGCCGCACTCCTCAATTACGGGAAGAACCGCACCCAAATGCGACGGGATTACGTTGTTAACCTTGATTTTGCCGCCCGTTGATGCACAGCCTGCTAACAGTGTAGCCGCAACGATTCTGTCGGGAATAATAGAATGACGTGTACCTTTAAGCGACTTAACTCCCTCAATCACAATCGTGCCCTCACCTGCACCGGATATATTGGCACCACAGCTGTTGAGATAATCCGCAAGATCGCTTATTTCCGGCTCTCTTGCCGCATTGGTAATCACAGTTGTTCCGTCCGCAACAGAAGCACAAATCATAATATTTTCCGTTGCTCCGACACTCGGAAACGACAGAGCAATTGTTGCACCGCACAAGCCGTCGGGAGCATTACATTTAAAAACGCCGTGGTCGTCTTTGATAACAACACCCATTTCGGATAATGCTTTTAAATGCAGATCAATCGGTCGAGGACCGATTTCACAGCCACCGGGAAAGCACATGCTGGCACTTCCTGTTCTTGCAAGCAATGCACCCAAAAAAATTATTGACGAACGCATTTCCCGCATAAGACTGTTCGGAATATGCGATTTATTTAGCCCCTTACTGTTGCACACAAGCGTACCGTCGGAAAAATCAACGTCACAGCCTAAATATCTGAGTATATTCACCGAGCCGCTTATATCAAGCAAATCGGGGCAGTTATGTAAAATACTTTCTTCACCGCTCAGCAAGGTCGCCGCCAAAATAGGTAATGCACTGTTCTTCGAGCCTTGAACCGAGGTTTCTCCACGCAGACGTTTTAAACCGTCTATGATAAGCCGTGACAAATACAACACCCTCTCTTTCTTTATAAGTGTATTGCATAATATGCGAATATAGGTTATTCTGCCACACGTCCCGAATTATCATTTTCTTTGTTTTTAAATTTTTTCTTTTGGTTAAACTTCGTTTTTTAAAGGCATTGCCGACTTTTTTGATTCATGCGATAATCTTTTCTTATCTTATTTATAAAGCTTTGGTTTATTTTTATCTGTTATTTGATTTATGATATACTTCCATAATGATATCGTAAATTCTCTCGTTTGCATCTATGATAGCCATTCTTCTTGCGTTCTCAGAATATTTTGCAAGCTTTGATTTATCGCTTACCATTTTATCAACCGTCTGAGTTAAAAGCTCGCCGGAAAGATTACTTTCCTCTATGATTTCAGCCGCATTTTTGTTTACCAATGCCATTGCGTTGTGATACTGGTGATTCTCGGCTACATTTGGGGAAGGAATAAGCACAGCAGGCTTTCCTTGTGCTTGAATCTCGCTCAATGTTATAGCACCTGCACGGCATATAACAACATCGGCGGCCGCAAGGCAGGTCGGCATATTGTCTATGTACTCTCTGATATCGAGATTACTGCATTTGGAAATATCTGTGCCCTTTTCCTTTACCGTATCGGGGAACCAATGTCCGTACTGACCGTAAGCATGAATATGCTGATACTTACCGTCCTTGCCGCTTCTTGCGATAATGTCGGCACATGCCTCATTAACCTTTCTTGCACCCAAGCTTCCGCCGAACGAAAGAATAACCGGACGTTCGTCAAGTCCGAGCTCTTTCCTTGCGGCAGACTTGTCGGCGGAGATAATCTCTCCCCTTACAGGATTACCCGTAACAATAAAATTACATCCCTGCTTCATGTGCTTTTGAGCATCAGCGATTGCGAGCATAACAGCTGATGCCTTTTTGGAAAGCATCTTGTTTGCAACTCCGGGGAAAGCATTCTGCTCATGAATCAGAATCGGAATACCAAGCTCATTGGCAGCCTTGAGCACAGGGCCGCTTACATATCCGCCTGTACCTATACACAAGTCGGGGTTAAATTCTTTAATCAGCTTTTTACTTGCCGAAGTAGCCGTAGCGGCAAGCCAGACAGTTTGAATATTCGCCTTTACTGCTGAAGGCTTCATACTGCGTTTAAAGCCTCTTACTTGAATACTTTTGAAATCAAAGCCTGCCTTCGGCACAAGTCTTTCTTCCATGCCGCCTTTGTTTCCGATATATAAAATTTCCGCATCGGGCTGCTGCTCCTTTAAATATCCTGCAATAGCCAAGGCCGGGTTAATGTGACCTGCCGTTCCGCCTCCTGCAAATATAACTCTCATAAATAAATGTCCCTCTTTCACATTTCTTTTCAATTCAATTTATTTTATTCCTTTTCAAGCATTGCAGTTCGAGATATATTCATAACTATACCCATTTGTGCAAGAAGCATAATGAGCGACGAACCGCCGTAGCTGAAAAACGGTAAACTGATACCCGTATTGGGCAGCCAGTCGGTAATAACAAGAATATTAAGTACAACCTGAAGTCCAATCTGTGACATCAAGCCCACGCCGAGCAATGTACCGAATTTATCCGTTGCACGACAGCAAATTCTGATGCCTCTCCATACAAATATCGCAAACAATGCAAGTATAATCAAAGCTCCTATAAGTCCGAGCTCCTCGCAAACAATAGCAAATACAAAGTCGTTCTGCGGTTCGGGCAAGTGAAGATATTTCTGTCTTGACTGCCCCAAGCCGAGCCCCCAAAGACCGCCCGAGCCGATTGCATAGAGTGAATTTCTCGTCTGCCACGTTGTCTGCCACATTTCATCCGTTGTATAAACAAGAGCCTGCCCCCAGCCGTCAAGACGTGACATAGCATATCCGAGCTTTCCTGTAACAGCCATTACCAAAACAACAGCCACTCCCAAGCCGCCTGCAGCAAGAAAGTATTTAATCGGAACACCCGAAAGGAAAAGCATAACCGCAACAATCAGCACAGAAATAACAATACCCGAATAGTGCGGCTCTGCTATCAGCAGCACCGTTGTTACAACAAGAACAATCAAAGCAGGCATAACGCCGTACTTTATCGTTTTCATTTTTTTATAGTATATCGAACCCCAATTTGCAAAAAACAAAATCAAGGCGAATTTACAAACCTCCGAAGGCTGAATGTTAAATATTCCGAGGTTAATCCAACGCTTAGGGTCATCGCCGCTCGTCGGAATTATAAGTACAACGACCATCAAAATCCAAGACACAACGAGTGACGGAAAAGCAAATTTATGCAGGTGGTGATAGTCAAAGTAAGACAACGCAAACATTATAACAACACCGACAACTGCGAACAAAAATTGTCTTTTTATATAATAATAGCTGTCGTCATATCTGTAATATGCGGTGGGGTAGCTTGCGGAGAACATCATAACAAGACCTATTATTAAAATTCCGAGAGCCAAGAGAAGAAACGGTAAATCCACTCCCGCACCCTTTGAAAACACACGGAACTTTTTACGAACTCTTCGTCTTCCCTTGTACGGGTCATCGTGCTCATTATTTGGCTTTTTTCTATTGCTTTCGGAATACGAATCCAAATCACTGTATGTATAGCTTTGTAACACAATGTCCTCTCCTTTCAACAGAATTATTTAACAACCTCCGCTTAAAGTGTTCATCAAGCTTTTCAAAGGCTCGATGAAGCTTTAAATACAGCACACTCAGCGTAAAATATTTTTCAAAAATTAGCTGAAAGAAATTTTGCTTCGAGTACGGGTCATCAAACAAATCTAAAATATTTAAAGTTTTAACTTGCTTATTGTATTACATCAAAGCAAGCGGATTTTGTCTTAATTACTAAACACCGCTTAAAGATGGCTAAAGCTTCGAAAGAAAAATTCCGACACAGCATTGCGGGATTTATCATCGAAGATTTATCCGCTGTTTTATCGGTGCTTAGTATTATTTTACTACTCCGAAAAGGAACAACAGCACAGAAGCAATTCCCATGATAAAGGTAACGGCACTGAATACAATAACTATCTTAACCTCATTCCAGCCACTCATTTCAAAATGGTGGTGGATTGGCGTCATTTTGAAAATTCTCTTTCCGTGAGTAAGCTTGAAGTATGTTACCTGCAAAATAACGGAGAACATCTCGATGAGATAAATCAAGCCTAACGGCAAAAGGAGAATCGGCAAATCAAGACCGAATGCCATTGCACATACTGCACCACCCAAGAAAAGCGAGCCTGTGTCACCCATAAAGATTTTCGCGGGATTAAAATTCCATACCAAAAATCCGAGGCAGCCGCCTGCAACAGCGGCACACATAATATTCATACCCTCAAAGCCGCTTACACCTGCCATAACCATAAAGAACGCCGCAACAAACATAGTAACGGAGCCGTTAAGACCGTCTATTCCGTCTGTAAGATTTACGGCATTTACTATACCGACAATGACAACAGCAGAAATTATATAATAGAAAAATCCTAAATCAACAGAGCCGACAAAAGGAATAAGAGTTCTTGTATCATCACCGAATATAGCCAATACAGCAAGATACAAAGCCGCCGTTGCAAATTGTAAAATAAG
>JBGVDU010000035.1:0-9127 GCA_045119555.1 Acutalibacteraceae bacterium
AAACGATATTTTGGTTGAAGATAATTTTACAATAAATAACGACAGGACAGATAACAACGAACAAAATAATGAGGAAGATTCATAATCCCCACAAGCAATTACAGAATCAAGACCGTTTAATGTCTTGATTCTTTGTTTTTCGGTTTAAAATATATTTTTAATGAGTGCTGTCATAACCGAAATAATCTACGCTTGAACAGTCGAAGTTCGGAACAAAGCTTTCATCAGCCGCACTTAATTCCTGTACAAAGCCGTCCAAATCAAGCTCGATTGCATGGTCAACAACCTCTTCGTATTCCTCTTCGGTTATTTTTCGGTTGATTTCGGGGTACTTGTACGCTTCGCCCATAGGAGTGTACTGCCCCATAACGCTTACAAGAACCTTATTTCCGAAGTGTGCTTTTATTGTGTCAAGAATCGCCATGCTGTCCTTTGTGTGATTCGGTAAAACAAGAACACGAATGATAGTACCCTTTTTAATGATACCGTTTTCGTCATACTCGATTTCGCCCGTTTGACGAACCATTTCCTTAATAGCGGCAAGTGCTACATTTGAATAGTTGTAGGCGTTCGAGTATTTGAGTGCCATTCTGTTGTCGCTGTACTTGAAGTCGGGCAGATAAATATCAATATAACCCTCAAGCCTTTTTAAGCTTTCCACAGACTCATAGCCGCTTGTGTTATAAAGCACGGGAATTTTCGGTCTGTAAATTTCAAAGCTTTCGAGTACAGCCTCAATAAAGTGGCTTGCACTTACAAGATTAATGTTGTGAACACCCTGCTTTTCAAGGTTCTTGTAGCAGTTTGCAAGCTGCTGAGGCGTGATAAAACAGCCAACGTGGTTGGCACTGATTTCATAATTCTGGCAAAAAACACATTTGAGAGTACAGCCGCTAAAGAAAATAGCACCGCTGCCCTTGTTTCCGCTGATACAAGGCTCTTCCCAATAGTGAGGACCGACTCTGGCAACCTTGGGTTTGAGCCCCATTTTACAAAATCCGTTCCCCTCAAGCAAGGTTCTCTTAACAGAGCATTTGTGCGGACAAGCAATACATTTTTCAACGGTATTCAAAGCAGTCCCCTCCTTTCGATTTAAATATATTGAAATAATTGTTTAAGAGTGTTAATATATAAAAGTAAGCTTAAAGCTGAAAGTCCTCCGGATTGAATTTCGGAAGAACAGGCGGCTTGAAAGGCTTTCTCAAAAGTGGGTTGTAAGAAAATTTTCTGCACTTTCCGTTTACTATGCTCTTGTTTTTAGTACAAATTTGTGCTCCCTGTGTATCGGTAATACAGTTGTCGCAGTATGAGCAGTCTACGGCAATGTTTTTGCCAAACAATTTGAATGCCATATAACCGCCTCCTAAGCTTTCTTAATTTTATTCACAAAACACTATAAATAACATCTAACATTATAATGTTTTTTTAGGTTAGAATATTTCTCGAAAGGAATTATAATATGATTTTTACAAGCAATACAATGAATCTTAACATCAAAGACGCACTCGCTTATTTAACCTTCGACAGTTTAACGCAATTACCGTACATTAAGCATGCTTTTTCGACAAGACTCGGGGGAGTGAGTGTTGGTGAGTTTAATTCAATGAATATGTCCTTTAACAGAGGCGACAGCGACGAAAATGTTATTGAGAATTACAAAAGACTTTGCAATGCAATGGGTGTTGAATATGAAAGCTTGGTTGCGTCAGCTCAAGACCACCATACATTTGTAAGACGTGTTACCTCAAAAGAAAAGGGAATAGGCATTTACAAGCCGAGAGATTTGCAGAGTGTCGATGCACTTATCACGAACGAAAAGGGTGTGACACTTGTGACTTATTTTGCCGACTGTACACCGCTTTTATTTGTTGACACAAAAAATAAGGCTATCGGTGCGGCACATGCGGGTTGGCGTGGAACTGTGGGAATGATAGGCAAGAAAACGGTTGAGAGAATGGGTGAAGAGTTCGGCACAAACCCGAGCGACATTGTTGCTACAATCGGCCCTACAATAAATCTCTGCTGCTACGAGGTGGATGAGCCTGTTGCACAAAAATTCAGAGAGCTTGACGGACTTGACAGCAGTAAATTTGTTTTTCCAAAGGAGAATGACAAATATATGGTTGACCTTGCCGAAACAAATAAACAAATTCTTATGTCTGCGGGAGTTCCCGAAAAGAACATTACTTTAAGTGATATTTGCACACGCTGTAACTGTGATTTGGTTTGGTCACACAGGGCAACGGGAGGCAAGCGAGGCGGTATGTGTGCATTGCTTGAACTTGTTTGAAATCCAAATGAAATCAGTTGTTGAATGTAATAAAATTATATATTGATATATGTGTAAACTAAACGAATTTTATTTATACGGTTGAATGTTGCTTTACAATATGTTAAAATTAAATCGTAAAGATAGGCTAAAGTGAAAGAATTTTCACGAAGATTTTACAGAAAGGAAGAATAAGCAATGAGAAAATCAAAGTCTTTTTTGGCTGCGTTTTTGGCTTGTGCGATGCTTACCTCAACATTTGCGGTGTCGGCATCTGCAACAGAGGTTGAAACCGCAGACTCCGAGGCGGTTGTTGATATAGCAGCTTCTGCGGCAGATGCGGCGACCTTCTCGTGGGACAACGCTACCGTTTATTTCCTGTTGACGGACAGATTTAATAACGGTAACACTTCGAATGATAACTCTTATAACAGAGGTTCTGTCAGCTTGAGCGACGACAGAGCAACATTCCACGGCGGTGACTTTGCAGGTATTACCGAAAAAATCGAGGAGGGCTACTTCAACGACCTTGGTGTAAATGCAATCTGGCTTTCCGCTCCGTACGAGCAGATTCACGGCTACATTGTAGGCGGCGACGGAAGTCCGAGCTTTGCTCACTACTCATACCACGGCTATTATGTTCTTGACTACACACAGACAGACAAAAACTTCGGTACTGAGGAAGAGTTCAGAGAGCTTGTTGATACGGCTCACGAACACGGTATCAGAATTGTAATGGACGTCGTTTTGAACCATGCAGGCTACAACAGCCTTTATGATATGAACGAGTACGGCTTCGGTGCAGTAAAGGACGGTTGGGAGTCCTACTATAACAACGGCAGTAACGTAAACAATAAGGACTACCATAGTTATATTGACTATGAGGCTTCCGCAGATTTGTGGGGCAAATGGTGGGGTACAGATTGGATCAGAGCAGGTCTTCCCGGCTACACGGAGGGCGGCGGCGACAACTACACATCGTCTCTCGCAGGCTTGCCCGACTTTATGACAGAGTCAACAAAAACAGTAGATATTCCTCCGCTTCTCCAAACAAAGTGGACGCAGGAGGGTACATATGCCGAGAAGAGTTCTGAGGTTAAGAATTACCTCAGCTCCAAGGGCAAGAACATGACGGTTACAAACTGCATTTCCTACTGGCTTTCAAGCTGGGTAAGAGAGTACGGCGTTGACGGCTTCCGATGCGATACGGCTAAGCACGTTGAGTACAGCTCGTGGAAAACTCTCAAAGACATGTGCGTTGAGGCACTTGACGAGTGGAAGGCAGAGAACCCCGACAAGGCACTTGATGACCTCGATTTCTGGATGACGGGTGAGTGCTGGGATCACGGTGTCAGCTACGATGACTACTATAAAGTAGGCGGCTTTGACTCCATGATTAACTTTGACACAACAGGCGGCGGCGTTCTTGCTAAGGGTACTGTTGGTCAGAAGTATGACGACTATGCAGGTGCAATCAACAATACAGAGGGCTTTAACGTTCTTTCCTACATGTCCTCGCACGACTCCACGCTTGCAAGAGGCAATATGTATGAGCTTGGTTCAGCACTCCTTCTGCTCCCGGGCGGCGTACAGATTTACTACGGCGATGAAACAAACAGACCGCTCGTATCGGGTATTCCGTTCGACGGCAACGGCGGTGCGGGTCACTCGCTTAGAAGTGATATGAACTGGGACGACTACGATGAGGAGCTTCTTGCTCATTGGCAGGTAGTAGGTCAGTTTAGAAATCGTCACATCGCAGTAGGTGCAGGCGATAATACATCGGCTACCGTTTCTTCGGGTGTAGGCTTCACAAGGTCCTACAACAAGAACGGTGTTAAGGATAAGGTTGCAGGTGTTATCTACGCAACAGCAAACAAGGACGTTACAATCGACGTTTCTTCAGTTTGGGAAGACGGTCAGGTTGTAGTAAATGCTTACGACAGCACAACAGCTACTGTTGAAGGTGGCGAGGTTACATTCAATTCCGGTGCTCACGGCACAATTCTTATCGAAGAGCCGGACGGTACTGCTTTGATTACACTTACAGGTAATTCTTCCTTTGAAGGTACACAGGAAGTTACAATCAATATTAAGGATGCCGATTCCGCTAAGGTTAGCGTTGACGGCGGCAAAAAATTCATGGCTTACGACGGCGATACATTCACAATCGGTGAAACAGCTTATCCGGGCGATACAGTAAAGGTTTCCGTTGAAGCAACAAACGAAAAGGGCACAGTTACAAGAACCTTCTCGTTTAAAAAGATTGACCCGAACGACTCCGGTGATTCGGATTCAGACGACGAACAAAGTGTTACAATTTACTTAAAGCCTTATGGCTCAACAGTTCCGAATCTTTATGTTTGGGACGATAAAGAAACAAGCATTAACGGTGCTTGGCCTGGTACTGCTCCTACCGAAAAGACTGACGACGGTTGGTATGTATTTAAGGCAGAAGGCTACGAAACAATCAATGCTATTGTAAATATTGGCGGCGATTCAAATAAGAGTGAAGATATCACAGGTCTTTCCGGTGAGGTTTACATCGAAATGACAGGTGATAGCTGTTCAAGCTATAAGAAGACAACACCCGAGCCGGTAGTATCGGGCATGGACCTTCTCAAATCTCTTTGCCGTACTGTTAAGAACATGACTTCAACTGAGTACACAAGTGCTACTTACACACCTCTTTATGACACAGTTTTGGAGGCTGACAAGATTATTGCTAAGGGCGATGCAGCATCTGATGATGATATAAACGCAATGATCAGTGATGTTGAGGGTCTTATGGCTGAGCTTGTTCTTGCAAGCCCTGTTGTAACATCTATGGATATCGGTGCAACAACTGTCAAGGGTACAGCTGCTTGCGGTGCTGATGTTAAGGTTTCCGTAGGCGGTAAGGAATACACAACTGTTGCAGATGATATCACAGGCGTTTGGAGCGTAGATGTTTCTAAAATTTCCGCCGGCGATAAGGCAACAATTTCCGCTTCAAATTCTGTTGCAGCTTCTAAGGCAGTAACAGTTACAGTCGGTGATATTGATGTTGTTGACAAGACTGAGCTTGCAAGCAAGATTGCAGAAGCTAAGAAGTACACCTCAGGTGACTATAAGCAGTCCGCTATTGATGAGCTTTTGGATGCTATTGATGATGCAAGTGATGTATATGATGATTCCTCTGCAACACAGAGTGAGGTAGATGCTCAGGTTAAGGCTTTGGAAGCTGCTATCGAGAATGTTAAGAATAATCCTCTTGATGACACAGATTCCGAAACTGAGTCAGATACAGAATCAGAAACTGATATTGATTCAGACAGCGAAACAGACAGTGATTCAGATACTGAAAGTGATACAGATATTCCTACCGATACAGACAGTGACACGTATTCCGACACAGATTCCGAGCCTAATATTCGCATGGGTGATGTGAACTTTGACGGTAAGGTATCTCTCAGAGATGCTTCCATTCTTCAGCAGTATGTAGCACATATTACTGATTTGACAAATGAGCAAAAAGCAGTAGCAGATATTACCGGTGACGGTAAGATTACTCTTAAGGATGCTACCGGAGTTCAAGTTTTTGTTGCTGAAAACGCTTAATATTGCTTAACTTGTTTATCCTATCGTTTTAGATAGGTTCCTAAAAAAATTTTTATGTTTAAGATACCCCCTGTTTCAGTGAACAGGGGGTATCTTTTGCTTATAACTAAATTGATTCTGATAAAACATTGATAATTTTTGTTCCAATTTTCTCACTACTGCGTCATTACCCTTGAATACGTCGGTAAGCCTATGTGTTATTCCAAGGTTCTCGAAAATAATTTAAATGCTTAAAATAGAAATTAGTGTTAAAAATTAAAAAATAAGTCACCTATTTTGCTGAAAATATTGAAATTATGTCGGAAAAATCCTATAATATAAAGGATAGTTTAGATATTGTTATAAAATTTAAATTTATTTTAATAATATAGTGTCGCTTTACTTGACTAACATAATGAAATGTGGTATAATAAAAACAGTTAAAGCGGAACACTCTGTCCGTTGTGGCAAAAGTCACATTCAATTAATCAATTATAAAATTTATTGATACAGATACTTTTTAAAGAATGGTGGGAACAATTATGAGTAGCGTTATCGGTTTTTCAAATGAGGAAATGGCGGTAATGAGCCTTAGCAAGCTGTACAGACAGTACGGCTTCAAGCAGTTTAAAATGAGTAAGTTCGAGGAGTATGACTTGTATGCAAAAAACAAGGATTTTCTTCTCAGCAGTAATGTTATCACATTTACCGATACTAACGGTAAGCTTATGGCTTTAAAGCCCGATGTTACTTTGTCTATCGTAAAAAGCTCCAACGATGTTTTTACTGAGCCCGAAAAGGTTTATTACAGTGAGAATGTTTACAGAGTTGATAAAGGTACCCACCATTTCAAAGAGATTATGCAGGTCGGTCTTGAGTGCGTAGGTGATATTGATATTTACTCTGTGAGCGAGGTTATTATGCTTGCAAAGAAAAGCCTTGAGGCCATCAGTCCTAAGAATATTCTTGATATTTCTCACATGGGATTTATCACAGGCTTGCTTGATGAAACAGGCTTAGACGATGAACAGAAGAATAAAATCATAGACTGCATCAGTGAAAAGAATACACTTGCTATTGAAAAATATTGCAGTGATTTCGGCGTTGACGAGAAAACATCAAATGCTTTATCAATGCTCACAGGTATTTACGGCCCGTTTGAAAAGAAAATCGAAAAGATTAAGGAAATCAGCATTAACGAAAAGACAGACGCCGCCGTTTCGGAGCTTGAAAGCATTTACAGCTTTTTAAAGCAGTACGGTTGCGGTGAAAAGGTTAACCTCGATTTCTCAATCGTTAATGACCTTCATTATTATAACGGAGTTATTTTCCAAGGCTTTATTGACGGTGTTCCGAGCAGTGTTTTGACAGGCGGAAGATACGATAATCTTATTCATAAGCTCGGTAAAAAATCGGGTGCTGTCGGCTTTGCGGTTTATCTTGACTTGCTTTCAAGATTAATGCTCGGCGATATCGAGTATGACGTGGATGTTCTTTTGATTTACGATGACAACACTGATTTGTCACAGCTTGCTGACGCAGTTAAGTCAATCACAGAAAGCGGTAAGAGCGTTAAGGCTCAGAAGGTAAACAGCGGAAGCATTAAATACAGACAGCTTATGTGCATCAACAACGGGGAGGTAGAGGTTCTTGAAACAAATGATTAATGTCGCTCTTCCGAAAGGAAGACTGGGAGAAAAGGTTCTTAATATTTTTGAAACTGTCGGTTATGATTGCCCGTCAATCCATGAAACCAACAGAAAGCTTATTTTTGAAAACGAAGAAGCAGGTGTGCGTTACTTCTGGGTAAAGCCTTCCGATGTTTCGATTTACGTTGAAAGAGGTGCGGCTGATATCGGCGTTGCGGGCAAGGATATTCTGCTGGAGTATGCACCCGATGTTTATGAGCTTTATGACCTTGATATAGGTAAATGCCGTATGGCTGTTGCCGCTTGCAAGGGCTTCCACGACAATACGGAGAGAACTCTCAGAGTTGCAACGAAGTTCCCGAATATCGCAAGAGAATTTTATGCAGGCAAGGGAAGAGATATTGATATAATCAAGCTTAATGGCTCTATCGAGATTGCTCCTATTCTCAAAATGTCAGATGTTATTGTTGATATTGTTGAAACAGGTACTACTCTTAAGGAAAACAACCTCGAACCGATTGAAGATATCGTTCCTATCAGTGCAAGACTTATTTCAAATAAGGTTAGCTATAAGTTTAAAAATGAAGAGATTTCAACACTTGCACAGAGAATCAGAGATTATTGCATGAATAAATAATAGAAAGGTCATTACAAAGATGATAAAGATTTTTGATACCGAAGCTATTCCTGTTTCGGAGATTTTAAAGAGAGAGCAATCCGCTACCGGTGTAGAGGACATTGTTGCCGATGTTATTGCCAATGTTCGCAAAAACGGTGATGCGGCACTTAAAGAATATACAAAGAAGTTTGACAAAGCAGAGATAGATTCCCTTGAGGTAACACAGGAGGAAATCGACGAGGCTTTTGCTCAGGTTGATGATAAGTTTATTGAGATTATAAAGAAGGCTAAGGAAAATATATACGCTTTCCACAAGCACCAAGTAAGAAACAGCTTTATCATAAGCGAGAACGACGGTGTTGTGCTCGGTCAAAAGATTTTGCCGTTAAGACGTGTAGGACTTTACGTTCCGGGCGGCACAGCAAGTTATCCTTCATCTGTTTTGATGAACTGTGTTCCTGCAAAAATTGCAGGCGTTGAAGAAATTGTTATGACAACTCCGCCGAGAGCAGACGGTACTGTCAACCCCGTTATTCTTGCGGCAGCAAAGATTGCAGGTGTAGGAAGAATTTACAAGGTGGGCGGTTCTCAGGCTATTGCCGCTCTTGCTTACGGCACGGAGAGTATCCCGGCTGTTGATAAGATTGTTGGCCCAGGTAACGCTTTTGTTGCAGAGGCTAAAAGACAGGTTTACGGACTTGTTAATATTGATATGATTGCAGGTCCGAGTGATATTTTGATTGTCGCTGACGGTACATGTAATCCCGAATATGTTGCCGCAGATTTGCTTTCACAGGCAGAGCACGACAAGCTTGCAAGTGCAGTTCTCGTTACTGACAGCATGGAGCTTGCAAAGGCTGTAAGCGAGGAAATCGAAGCTCAGCTTAAAACTCTTCCCCGTGAGGAAATCGCAAGAGCTTCAATCGACAACAACGGTAAAATTATTGTTGCAGAGAGTGTTGCACAGGCAGTGGAAATTGCTAATATGATTGCTCCGGAGCACTTGGAAAT
>JBGVDU010000036.1:0-3301 GCA_045119555.1 Acutalibacteraceae bacterium
TACTCCCATGCCCGAGTCAATGGCTGACATGGTTATCATGGACGCGGCAGATGTAGAAAAGGTAGCGGCTTTGGTTGATTTCGTATTCTGTGCAGTAGACATGAAGAAGGACGAAATCAAGGCTTTGGAAGAGGCTTATGCTAAGGCTGAGTGCCCTGTTGTTTCCAACAACTCCGCTAACCGTTTCACACCGGACGTTCCTATGATTATTCCTGAGATTAACGATCAGCACCTCGAAATCATCGAGTCACAGAGAAAGCGTCTCGGCACAAAGAGAGGCTTCATTGCAGTTAAGTCCAACTGCTCACTTCAGAGCTATGTTCCGGCTATCAACCCGCTTATGGATTTGGGTGTAACAAAGGTTCTTGCTTGTACTTACCAGGCTATTTCCGGTGCAGGCAAAACATTCGAGCGTTGGCCTGAGATGGTAGATAACGTTATTCCTTACATCGGCGGTGAGGAAGAGAAGAGCGAGAAGGAGCCTCTTAAGATTTGGGGTACAATCGAGGACGGCGAGATTAAGCTTACAAATACTCCGTCTATCACAGCACAGTGCATTCGTGTTCCTGTAAGTGACGGTCATACAGCGGCTGTATTCGTATCCTTTGACAAGAAGGTTTCCATGGACGAAATCATTGAGCGTTGGAACAATTACAAGGGTGCTCCGCAGGAGCTTAACCTCCCAAGTGCTCCGAAGCAGTTCCTCCACTACTTCACAGAGGCAGACAGACCGCAGATTAAGTCTGAGAGAAATCTCGAGAACGGTATGGCTGTTTCTATCGGCAGACTCAGAGAGGATACTCAGTATGACATCAAGTTTGTCTGCATGTCACACAACACATTGAGAGGTGCCGCAGGCGGTGCTGTTCTCTTGGCTGAGCTTCTTGCCGCAAAGGGTTACATGGACTGATAAATGCTTGAAAAATTTTAGGGATTGCCAAAATCCGAGAAGGTCGGAATATTCGGGAAGTAAAGATTGAAATTATCCGTATTTTTGAATTTTCTGATTGTATTTTTCGGAGGTAATTCTTATGAAATCGCCTGTTTTCACAGGTTCGGGTGTCGCACTTGTGACGCCCATGAACAATGACGGATCTGTTAATTTTAAAACCTTAGAAAGACTTATCGAATTCCATATTGCAAACGGTACCGATGCGATTATCTCATGCGGAACTACGGGCGAGGCTTCTACGCTTTCCCGTGATGAGCACATTAAGGTTGTCGCATTCACCTGCGAAAGGGTAAACGGACGAATTCCCGTAATTGCGGGAACAGGCAGTAACGACACGGCTTTCTCCGTTATAACTACGAGAATGGCTAAGGAGGTCGGTGCAGATGCTGTTTTATCCGTTACACCTTATTACAACAAAACTTCCCAGCAGGGGCTGATAAAGCATTTTACTCACATTGCGGACAGAGTGGATATTCCCATGATTCTGTACTGCGTTCCGTCGAGAACGGGTGTGGATATCAAGCCCGAAACGTACGCTGTTTTGTCAAAGCACAAAAATATAGTCGGTGCGAAGGATGCCACGGGTAATTTGACAACTACCGCTAAGATTATAGCCGCATGTGATAAGGATTTTATCGTTTACTCAGGTGAGGATACACAGGTTGTACCGATGATGTCAATAGGTGCAAAGGGTGTAATTTCCGTGACTGCGAATGTCGCACCGCGTGTTATGCACGAGATGACAAAGGCTTGTCTTTACGGTGATTTCTTCAAGGCAGGGAAGATGCAGATTGAATATACAAGGCTGATATCTTCAATGTTCCTTGATGTAAATCCGATTCCCGTAAAGCATGCCGTAAATCTGCTCGGCTTTGACTGCGGAGAATGCAGGCTTCCGCTTGTAGAAATGAGTGAAAAGGATAAGCTTACTCAAGAGAATATTCTAAGGGATTACGGTTTGATTGATTAACGGATATTTGTTCCTTGAAAAAATTATTAATACAAAGGGCAGCAAATAAGTGATGAATTATTTGTTGCCCTTGATAACAAATATGACATATAAAACTTCGGAAAGGAGTTAAAATAAATGGTAAATATACTCATGTCGGGCTGTAACGGCAGAATGGGACAGGCTATTGTTGCTTCTGTTGCTCAGCGTGACGACGCACAGATTGTTTGCGGTATTGACACCTATGACGGAATTACAAACAGCTTTCCCGTTTATGCAAGCTTTGCAGATGTTACAGAGAAAGTAGACGTTATTATTGACTTTTCAAACCCGTCTGCACTCAGCGGCTTGCTCGACTATTCTTTAAGGAATAATGTTCCGAGCGTTCTTTGCACAACAGGTTACAGCGAAGAGCAGATTGCAAGTATTAACAAAGCGGCAGAAAAGGTAGCTGTTTTCCGTTCGGGCAATATGTCACTCGGCGTAAATTTGCTTATTGAGATTTCAAAAATGGCGGCAAAGGTTTTCGGAAGTGATTTTGATATTGAAATCGTTGAAAAGCATCATCATACAAAAATTGATGCTCCGTCGGGCACCGCTCTTATGATTGCCGATGAAATCTCAACAGTATTAGAGAACGAGCCTACCTACGTTTACGACAGACACAGTGTCAGAAAAAAGCGTGACAAGAAAGAAATCGGTATTCACAGCGTTCGTGGCGGTACAATCGTGGGCGAGCACGATGTAATTTTCGCAGGCGATAACGAGGTTGTTACAATTTCTCACCAGGCACAGTCAAGAAGCCTGTTTGCGGTAGGTGCTATTAATGCGGCGGTTTTCCTTGCGGATAAGGAGCCGGGCAATTACGATATGTCTGATTTGCTGAAATCAAGATACTGATTTTGAAGCAATGTGTACGGGGCAGATAGATTCAGCGATATTTATTAAAATATTAACGAAAATACTTTATGAATACTTAAATTATCGGGATAAAAATTCGTTTAACGTGTGGATAGTGAACGAATATGAGAATAAATATTTTATAACCTTTAAGACGTCACAGTATCGGATTGTGTGAAGAATTATTTTCTCGATGCGAGTGAGTCTTGAGCAAAGGAGAAAAAATTATGGACGATATGCAAGTAAAGGTAAAAGGAAAAGGAAAGAAATTCCCGTACAACAATCGCCAGCTTAGCTGGATGGATTTTAATTCAAGAGTTATTGAAGAAGCTTTTGAAAAAGAAAACCCCGTAATGGAGCGAGTAAATTTTCTCGCCATTACGGCTTCTAACCTTGACGAGTTTATAATGGTTCGTGTTGCGGGCGTAATCGACCAAATGGAGCACGGTGTAAAAGCCTCAGACCTTTCCGGACTTACACCGAAACAGCAGTACGCTAAG
>JBGVDU010000037.1:0-2324 GCA_045119555.1 Acutalibacteraceae bacterium
TTTCGTTTCTGAATAATTTCAGTGCTTCAATACCGTTATCCGCCTTTATCAGCTTTATATTTTCACGTTCTGTGTAAAGCTCAAGAGCGTCAATAAGCTCTGTTTCATCATCTGCCGCAAGCACCCTATATTCCATATCAAATCTCCAGTTCTGTGTAAATCAGATTTACAAGCGGTTCGGAAAAATCATATCCGTTCTTCCATTCGGAGTCAATCGAATCAAGTATCATACACATTGCCATACCGGTATTATAATACTTTATCGAACCGCCACAGTATTCGCTGATTGTATCAATATAATTTGTTTCAAAGCTATCAGGGAGCAGTGTTTTATTAACACAAGCCTCGATATAATAGGCTGAGCCCTCAACTCTTGTGTAGTAATCCTCAATGGCATTCACCTCATCGGAAAGCAGGGCTCTTCTCGCCTCCTCCAACTTCTTGTATTCTACAATATATTCTCGTATCTTGTCAATATCATCGGTTTTAACCGCATTTTCAAGCAGCTGTGCCTGCTGTTCAAATAAGTCAACCGCCTGTTCGTTTGTATCTGCATTTTGGGCGATTATACTCTCATCAACTGCCACAGGACAGATGTTTTCTATATTGTGAAGGTAGTTTGTAAGCTGCCAACAGTGAAAAGCCTCGTGCCACAAAGTTGCGATATGCTCGTCCTCTCCGTATCCTGCATTTACGCCGCCCATAAGACCAAAAAATGACGACATTTTTTCAATAGTAGGAGTTAGCACTTCATAATGCTCGTCAACAGGGTAAGCTGTTGCGGCTATGGAGTTTATCACCGCCGAGCGTTTTGTAATATAATATACTCCGTTTTCCCTCTCAACAACATAGTCATTATCTCCGTCATAGAATGCCACAGGATAATCGGTAAGATTAAATCCATCAAACCCGAAGTTATCCTCACTTTCAAGCGAAACCGCCTTTTCATAAATTTCAATATTTTCATCGGTAAGACCGTACGTGCCTGTGGCAATTACACCAATAACAAGAGCAACACCTATAAAAATAACAATTATCACTTTTTTCATAATCAGGCTTCCTTTCTTTTAAAAACGAAAACAAGTACCGCAAACACATAAATCGCAAGCAATCCCGTAAGTATAACGTGAATATCAACATCATTTCCGCAAAGAGCGTTTGAAGCCTCACTTTGTATTCCGTGAAGGTTAGGAACAATTTTAAGAGCATACTTTATAATTTGGCCGCCAAACCCTCCTATTATATCCTTAAAGGTGGACAAAAGGCTGTGGAATATTCCCGCAAGCGTAACAGCTACAACTATTGCACCCGAAACGAATTTAGGAACAATTACACTTAATGCACTTGTCATAACACTTACTGTTGTAACATTTATACCTATAATCAGATATGTGGGAATAAGTCTGAAAAGCTCATCAGCTTTACCGTTGCTAATCATAAAGATAAGCATTGCACCAAAAAGGATTGCTTCAGAGATAAGCCCCGTAATGACATTCGATATAGCAAGTTCTCCGTGATAACGATACTGCGGTTTTTTTCTTATCCATACAAGGTGGCTTGTGTTGCGTGCATACTCGTTTGGGATAGTGCTAAGGCTCATAACAGCTGCAAGAATACAGCTTATGGCATTAACGACGATTAAAAGTACGGGAGCAATCATTTTATAATCAGTGATTGCCTCGCCGTTTACGGTAATAGACCCCGAGCCTGTTCCAAAGGTAAGAAGAACAAGCACTCCGATAGCTGAAACTATGTAAAGCTCCTTTCGGCAGATTTTTTCTTTAAGAGCAGTAAGTGCGATAATCATTCGTTTATACCTCCAACTAAGTCAATGAAAATTTCTTCAAGGGTTTTCGTGTTATTGTCAGCCTTGCTCCACACACCCATTTGAACTCCTTTTTTTATTATGATACCTCTATCACAGATACGCTCAATGTCGTTCAGAATATGGGAATTTATGATTACGGTCTTGCCTAAGCCTTTCAGCCTTTCGATTAAATCCATTATCTCCAGCCGTCCGAGAGCGTCAAGTCCTGCTGTTGGCTCATCAAGAATCAGCAAATCGGGATTGCCAAGAAGAGCCTGTGCAAGAGCGAGCCTTTGAAGCATACCCTTTGAGTAGTTTTTAACCCTTGTTTTGTCATTTTCAAGTCCCACTGTTTCAAGCAGTCGAATAATTTCGGCTTTACGTTCATCCTTTGAAATTTTCTGAATGCTTGCATAATAGTCAAGCACCTCATAACCTGTGAGAAACGGCGGAAAATAAGGTGTTTCGGGAGAATATCCAATACGGACGTTTTCGGAAATCTTAACCTCCCCGCCAT
>JBGVDU010000038.1:0-2366 GCA_045119555.1 Acutalibacteraceae bacterium
GTCATTCTTTGAAGCCGAAAATGTATCAAGTGAAGAACAACACATAAATATGTTTTATTATGAATCTTATTTAGATGATACAAAAATCGAATCAGAAACGCTGTTAAGTGACGTTGAAGGAATGAGCTTATTTAGTGGGGATATTGCAGCGGGTAAAAAAATGACAGGTTATGTAGCTTATCAAGTAAATCCAGATTTTGAAAAATTAGAGTTTACATATACTGACGGCATGTCATCCGGCAGCGATAAATATAATTTCATTATTACTCCAGAAGATTTAGAATAATTATTAGTATCAAAAGCACTGCCTTCTTGTGGTGGTGCTTTAATCTATATTCTGAATTTGTATTATTGCACAATTTTTAGTCAATGCATGATACAATAAAAAAATATATTTCAGTGGTGTAATAACATGAAACAATCACAAAATTTCGATAGAATCAACAATACGCTTACTAAGCAATTGAACGGCGAGCTCACCGAGTTATCCGAAGAAGAAATAGCTTTGTTGTTTGATTACAGGACGGTAAACAAAGAGCAGCAAGCTGTAATCAATACTTTGATTGAGAAACTTAGTAAGTAATACGTCCAAAGTTGACATATTAATGGTCGAAATCGACCCGTTTAATAAAAGAAAAACCGCCCTCTCCTACGCCAATAGGAAAGGACGGCAACCACAACACACAGGGTGCTGTGATACAATGACTAATGCAAATAAATTGTACCACACCCTTGTAAAAATTGCAATGATTTTACAAGGGATTTTTGCACCCTTTTTAAGAAGATGTGTGATTCCCCCCATTTTCTTGACGTCAGGAAAATGGTCGTTAAATGAAGGACAAAAGGAGGTACAAAATGAAAAAGTGCATAAACAGACGATGTAACAGGGAGTTATCCGAAGATTACAAATTCTGTCCATACTGCGGCAAAAACCAAACGAAAGAGCCACAAAAGGAACGCAAGAGAGCGAACGGCACAGGGTCAATTTATATCCGTAAGGATAACAAGTCAAAGCCTTACGCGGCGGCGAGCAGTCTGACGGGGAAACAAGTGTACATTGGCAGTTTTGCCACGCGAACGGAGGCTGTCATTGCTTTGAGGGAATACGAATACAACCCCGTTACAAGCTATAACATAACGCTGGAACAGCTCCACGAAGAATGGGAAAAGGTTGCCTATAAAAAATTAGGAACATCGGTACAACAGAATTACAATTCTGCGTGGTATAAGCTCCAACCGCTTTACAAACGCAAGTTTAGAGATATCCGCACGGGCGAAATGCAGGCGATAATCGACTTTTACGAAGCACCACACCACGAAACAGGCACGGGCGGCAGGCTAAAATACGTTGACGATAAAGGCAAAGGAACATACAAGGTTACAGACACCCCAAAAATGTCCGAGGGCTTGAAGTTTTCGGCACTCCATAAAATTAAATGCCTACTGACGTCTATGTACACCTACGCACTTAAAAACGATATAGTCAACAAAAACTACGCTGAGTTTATCGAGCTCCCCGAAAAGAACGACACAAGCAAATCACGATTTACGGATTTACAGCTTGAGAAGGTCAGACTGAGCATTGGCACCGTTCCATACGCTGACTACATCTTCGCTATGTGTTATCTCAATTTCAGAGTGTCGGAGTTTTTGGAGTTGACGCCCGATAACTATTACATATCAGATAATAACATACCAGTCTTTGTCGGCGGCAAAAAGACCGATGCCGGAACGGATAGGCTCGTGCCAATCCACCCAAAGATTCAACATATTGTTGACAAATGTTTAAAACTTGGCGGTGAAACGATTTTTTGCGATGAGGACGGCAAGTCACTTACTCCCGACAAGTTCAGGAAATATTGTTTCTATCCTGCCATACAGGCAATGGGCTTACCCGAGGACTTAACTCCGCACAGCTGCCGCAGGACCTTTTCAACAAGGATGTCGGCAGCCGGAGCGAGGCAGGAAGATATTATCGCTCTTATGGGGCACACGAATTTTGATGTTGATATTAACCATTACATAAACCAAGAAACCGACACGCTCTATAAAGCCATCACCAAAATGGCATAAAAATTAGCACCGTTTAAGGTGCTTTTTTTACGGGAAAATCTGTAGTAACCGTGTAGTAACCGCAAATAAATGTAACTGATTGTAACTCGATAAACTCCCCCAAGAAAATGACCTCAAAACAAAGAAAAACCGCATAAACACTGAACAAATCCAGTATTTAAGCGGTTTTTGCTTGGCTCCCCCAACTGGGCTCGAACCAGTGACATCATGATTAACAGTCATGCGCTCTACCGACTGAGCTATGGAGGAATATATAAAAGTTGGCATCTTCCTATTTTCCCGGGCCGTCACCA
>JBGVDU010000039.1:0-2572 GCA_045119555.1 Acutalibacteraceae bacterium
TGTTAAATTGTGTTTCAAGAGAAACTGCAAAAGGAGAGATATCATTGAAAATTTTGGTAATTAATGCCGGAAGCTCCTCCCTAAAGTATCAGCTTATCGACATGGACAACGAGCAGGTTATCGCAAAGGGTAACTGTGAAAGAATAGGTATTGACGGTGTGTTTGGTTATAAAACAGCCGACGGTAAGGAAATCAAGAAGAATGTTGAAATGCCCGACCACAGAGCTGCATTCATGCAGGTTAAGGACGCTCTTACAGACAGTGAAATCGGTGTTGTTAAGAACCTTTCCGAGGTTTCCGCAATCGGTCACAGAATCGTACAGGGCGGTGCAAGATTCAGCGAATCTGTAATCATCGACGAAAGCGTTATTGAGGGCATCGAGAGCCTTATTCCTCTCGCACCTCTTCACAACAAGGGTCATGTACAGGCTATCAGAGCATGTATCGAGGTATTCGGCAAGGACGTGCCCGAGGTTGCTGTATTCGATACAGCCTTCCACTCCACAATGCCCGAAAAAGCATATATTTATCCTGTTCCCTATGAGTATTACGAGAAATATCAGATTCGCCGCTACGGCTTCCACGGCACATCTCACAGATATGTAAGCAAATGCTGTGCAGACCTTATGGGCAAGGACATCAAGGACTTAAAGCTCATTACTTGCCATATCGGTAATGGTTCATCAATCACAGCTATTGACGGCGGTAAGGTAATCGACACAAGTATGGGACTTACTCCGCTTGACGGCTTTATGATGGGCTCAAGAACAGGTACACTAGACCCGTCCGTAGTTACATTCATCGCTGAGAAAGAGAATCTCTCCCCTGCCGAAATGAGCGACCTGCTCAACAAAAAGTCCGGCTTGCTCGGTATTTCGGGTGTATCAACAGACGACAGAGATGTTACAAAGGCAGCAAATGAGGGCAACAAGAGAGCACAGCTTGCACACGACATTCTCCAGTACGAAATTGCTAAGTTCATCGGCGGCTATTACATTGCACTCGGCGGCTGTGACGGCATGGTATTCACAGCAGGCTTGGGCGAAAATCAGGCTCACCACAGAGAAGCTATCTGCAAGTACCTCGAATGCCTCGGCGTAAAGATTGACACAGACAGAAACAACGAAATGGTAGGCGGCAAGTGCGGTAAAATCTCCGCAGACGATTCAAAAATCGAAGTTTACGTTATCCCAACAAACGAAGAGCTTGTAATCGCAAGAGATACAAAGGAGCTTGTTGAGGGGAAGTAATTCGGTTTCTGCCAAGTTTTAAAATTTAATTAGTTTGATTTAAAAGGCTGTCTTACTAATATAAAGTGAGGCAGCCTATTTTACTCTTTTATCAATCATATTCAATTAAGTAGCTTTTATAATTTCCTTCAATTTGTTATTAAGCATTTTTTATCTTTGTTAAACCCAATACGGTAGGTAGAGTTTACTGAATAATAAATAGGTGGTGAAAAGAATGGCTGTTGATTATAAACTTATTGGACAACGAATAAAAAAACACAGAAAAGAAAAAAAGATGACTCAAGAGGTGCTTGCTGAAAAGGCAGATGTAACAGTCGGATATATCAGTCAAATTGAACGTGGTATATGTAAGGTGAATTTAGAAACTATGTCTATCATTGCTAACGTACTTGACTGTGAGATAACAGATTTTATTTCAGGCACTTCGACATTGCAAGCCTCGTATCTGCAAAGCGAGATATGTTCTCAACTCAATTTATGCACTGAAAAACAAAAAAATGGTACTTGATTTTATATCACTTATTTTAAAATATTGATTTTAGCTATCAGTGTTATTTTTACATCAAAATTATTATAGCCACACATAATATAATAAAAAAGCAAAGGAACGAAAACCACCTCGATTTTCGTTCCTTTTACTATTCTTATAACAATTTAAATTCACTATTATTACTCACACTTAGCCTTTAAATCAGCAATCGCCTCTGCCGCACTTGGTGCTTTAAATACGCCTGTACCTGAAACAGAAATATCAACGCCAGCCTTAGCACAGTCTGCGATTGTATCGCCATTTATACCGCCATCTGCCTCAACGAGGATATCCTTGCCAATGCTCTTTGCGTATTCCTTAATTTCCTTAACCTTAGGGAGCATATCTGCCATAAAGGACTGACCGCCAAAGCCTGGTTCAACTGTCATAACAAGCACCATATAAAGTTTATCCAAATAAGGGAAAACAGCACTCGCAGGAGTGTTTGGCTTTATAACCAAGCCTGGTTTTATTCCATAGCTTGTAATCAAGTCTATTGTTCCTTCGATATCGCTATCTGCTTCAACGTGGAATGTTATGATATCCGCACCTGCGTCGGCGAAATCCTTGATATATTTATGTGGCTCACTAATCATAAGGTGAACATCAAAAGGTAGCTTTGTGTAAGGTCTTGCCCACTTAATTACGGGTGCACCGAAAGTAATATTCGGAACGAAATGACCGTCCATAACGTCCAAGTGAATTAAATCGGCTTTAGCGTTGTCCATTCTTACAAGCTCTTCACCAAGCTTAGAAAAATCACACGACAAAAATGATGGTGCTATCTGCATAA
>JBGVDU010000040.1:0-3121 GCA_045119555.1 Acutalibacteraceae bacterium
AAAACATTGAAAAAAGTATATACAAATTCAATTTTTTTTGATACAATATGTAATGCGACCTCGCAAAGACAATTTGATGCGTATGAGTTGGCACAGTCCTCCGATGCTATGCTTGTAATCGGCGGACGTCACAGTTCAAACACAAATAAGCTTTATGAAATTTGCAGACGAAGCTGTGAAAGAACTTATTTGATCGAGACTGCTGCCGAGCTTGAGCACATTTCTTTCCGGGAGGACGATAATATAGGCATTACTGCCGGAGCATCAACGCCGGCAAGTATAATTAAGGAGGTACTGGATAGAATGAGTATGTTAAACAAATCCGGTGAAGTAGTTGAAAATCAAACAGAGCAGAACTTTGAGGAAATGCTGGAAGAATCCCTCAAAAATTTAAATACAAATGATAAGGTACACGGTGTAGTTGTAAGTATTGAGCCTAACGCTGTTTATGTTGACCTTGACAGAAAGCAGACAGGCTACATTCCTGCAAACGAGCTTTCCAACGATCTTTCAGCTAAGCCTGAGGATATCGTAAAGGTTGGCGACGAGCTTGAGCTTCTTATCATGAGAACAAATGATCAAGAGGGTATGATCATGCTTTCCAAGAAGCGTGTAGACGCTACAAAGGGTTGGGAAGTATTTGAGAAGGCTTTGGAGGACGAAGAGATCCTCACAGGTGTTGTTACAGAGGTTGTTAAGGGCGGCGTTATCGCAGTTTCAAACGCAATCAGAGTATTTATCCCTGCTTCTCAGGCAACAGCTTCAAGAAACGATTCTTTGGAGAGTCTTCTCAAGCAGACAGTTGAGTTCCGTCTTTTGGAAATCAACAGACAGAGAAGAAGAGCAGTTGGTTCAATCCGTTCTGTTCTCAAGGAGAAGAACAAGGCTGCCAAGGAGGCTTTCTGGAGCACAGTTGAGGTTGGCAAGAAGTACACAGGTACAGTTAAATCTCTCACAAGCTACGGTGCATTCGTTGACATCGGCGGCGTAGACGGTATGATTCACATTTCCGAGCTTTCTTGGACAAGAATTAAGAATCCGTCAGAGGTTGTAAATGTTGGCGATACTGTTGAAGTATATGTTAAGGCTATCGACAACGAGAAGGGCAACATTTCCCTCGGTTACAGAAAGGACGAGGATAATCCTTGGACTAAGTTTATGGCTAACTACAAGGTTGACGATGTAGTAGACGTAACAATCGACGGTATGAGCACATTCGGTGCATTTGCTGTTATCATTCCGGGCGTTAAGGGTCTTATCCATATTTCTCAGATTGCTAACCGCAGAATCGAGAAGCCGCAGGACGAGCTCACAGTAGGTCAGGTTGTTAAGGCAAAGATCACAGAGATCAACGATGAGAAGAAGAGAGTTTCTCTTTCTATCAGAGCTTTGCTCACAGCTGATGAAGCAACAGAAGAGTCTGCTGAATAATTTTTGAATTGAAGTAATATATATATTACTCTAAAACTGAAGGCATCCGCAAGGGTGCCTTCTAAAAATATACGGAAATATTTTACGGAGGTTTTCATGGGTTACAAGGATGACTTTATCGCTGTATTTCAGCAGAACATAAAAAGACAGGGTGCAAACGAATTGCTGGATTGGATGCTGAAAACTGATTTTTTCACAGCACCCGCCAGTACAAAATACCACTGTGCCTGCCCCGAAGGACTTGTTATGCACAGTCTCAGCGTGTATAACGTAATGGTAGAAAAGCATTTCGAGGAAGGTGTGGATAATCTTGAAAGCTTTGCAATTTGTGCACTGCTTCATGATTTATGCAAAGCACAGTTTTATAAGGTTTCCACTCGAAATGTAAAAAACGAAGAAACAGGGAAATGGGATAAGGTTCCATACTATGCCATAGAAGACAAATTCCCTTACGGCCACGGCGAAAAGTCTGTTTTTCTTATCGAACGCTTCATGAGATTAAAGACAGCTGAAGCCATAGCAATAAGATGGCACATGGGCGGCTTTGAAGATTCAAACGGTTTTTCCGTCAGTCAAGCCTATGAAAAATATCCCATTGCCGTAAAATTGCATTTGGCTGACTTGGAATCTACATATCTCAGAGAAAAGAATACTTCCGTTATAAATAACAAATAATAATGTACGGTGATGTTATGGATTTTAATATTGCAAAGGCAAGAGCAGAACAGCTGGCGAAGGAGTTAAAGTATCATAATGACAGATACTACAACAGCGATGACCCCGAAATTACTGACTATGAATACGATATGCTTCTTCGAGAATTGGAAAATATCGAAGAGGAGTTTCCTAACCTTAGAACAGAGGACTCGCCTACTCAAAGAGTGGGCGGTGAAGCGGCTGAGAAATTTTCACCTGTTGAACATGTCGTTCCGATGGAAAGCCTGCATGATTCTTTCTCTTTTGAGGAGCTCAGAGAGTTTGACAGAAAGGTAAGGGAAGTTGTGAGCAATCCGTCCTATGTTGTTGAACCGAAGTTTGACGGCTTGTCTGTTTCGGCTGAGTATCGTGACGGCATTTTTGTAAGAGGTTCAACGAGAGGCGACGGTCGTGTCGGTGAGGATATTACGGACAATCTCAGAACCATCAAGTCATTGCCACGCAGACTTTCCCGACCTATTCCGTATTTGGAGGTCAGAGGAGAGGTTTACATGTCCAATGCAAGCTTCCTTGATTTGCTTAAATATCAGGAAGAGCATGAGGAAAAGCTGTCCAAAAATCCACGAAATGCGGCGGCAGGTTCGCTTCGTCAAAAGGACTCTAAAGTAACCGCACAAAGAAATCTTGATATTTTTGTTTTTAATATTCAGCAAATTGAGGGCGAAATCCTTACGGGGCATAAGCAGTCGATTGATTTTTTAGCTGAGCTTGGTTTTCCGACAGCACCTTTTTATAATAAGTTTGACAGCATTGACGATGTTATAACCGAAATCGAGCGTATAGGCGACACTCGCGGTGAGTTTGATTTTCCTATTGACGGAGCCGTTGTAAAAGTCGATTCATTTGCAAGCCGTGAGGAACTCGGAAGTACCGCAAAATTTCCACGTTGGGCTGAGGCTTACAAATATCCGCCCGAGGAGAAGGAAACGATTCTCAGAGATATAGAAATAAATGTCGGCAGAACGGGAGCACT
>JBGVDU010000041.1:0-1766 GCA_045119555.1 Acutalibacteraceae bacterium
TAATTGGCTTTTGCACCGAGCATTCTGTTTCCTACGGCACTGTGAATCGAGTAAGCCACGTCGATAACCGTAGCACCCATGGGAAGATTGATAATCTCGCCCTTCGGCGTATATACAAAAACCTCGTCTGAGGACAAATCTGTCTTGATATCCTTGATAAGCCTTGTCGGGTCGTGGCTGTCTGCCTGGTTTTCGAGCATTTGTCTGATCCACGCAAGCTGTTCGTCCATAGAGCCCTTATTCGACATACCGAGCTTATACTTCCAGTGTGCGGCGATACCGTATTCAGCTGTTTGGTGCATTTCCTGCGTTCTTATCTGAACCTCAAAGGGAACACCGTCGGAGCCGATAACCGTAGTATGGAGTGAACGGTAAAGGTTCGGCTTTGGCGTTGATATATAATCCTTAAAGCGGTTCGGGAGCGGCTGGAACATATCGTGCACTATACCCAAAACATTGTAGCAGTCATTTACCGTGTCTACAATAACTCTGACAGCGTAGATATCGTAAATTTCTTCAAACGATTTACCTTGAACTATCAGCTTTTTATAAATTCCGTGAATACTTTTAACTCTTCCCGTTACCTTTGCATCCTTAATATATTCACCGACACGCTCGGAAATTCGTTTCATAATACGTTCGATAAAGCCCTGTCCGTCTGCCATAAGGCTCTGCAAGCGGTTTTCTATCTCTTCGTAGCCGATAGGGTCGAGATATTGGAGCGACAAATCCTCCATTTCGTCCTTGATAGCCTTGATACCAAGACGGTGTGCAATGGGAGCAAAAACCTCCATCGTTTCTTTTGCGATATCTCTGCGTTTCTGCTCACGCATACAGTCAATGGTACGCATATTATGCAGACGGTCTGCAAGCTTAATCAGAATAACTCTGATATCGTCCGCCATAGCGATAAGCATTTTTCTTACGTTTTCGGCTTGACGCTCCTCACGATTGGTGTATGCTATTTTACCTATCTTTGTAACGCCGTTGACAAGGTAAGCAACCTCTTTGCCGAACATTTCCTCAACCTCTTCAAGCGTTACAGGTGTATCCTCAACAACATCGTGAAGCAGAGCCGCTACGATAGAATCGGTATCCAAGCCCAAATCGGCAACAATGCACGCTACCGAGGTTGGGTGCAGAATATACGGAACACCCGAAACTCTACGCTGTTCGCTGTGCATTTTCTCCGCAAGGCGATACGCTCGTTCTATCTTCTCTCTGTCATAATCCGACGGACTTTGATCCAAAAACTCGCAAAGCTCCTCATAGTCCTGATAATACTTTCTGCTTGCAGGCATAATCACACACACCTCTCATACTAAACTAAATCTCTGAGAATCGGTGCCGAAAGAATATTAACCTTCGGAGGATTCTCCACAACACTTATATTAAGCCTTTCGGGCGTACTGTTAATCGTAATAAGTCCAAGCTCCTTCATCGCTTGGAGGATAGTCATCAGCTTGCCCAAGGATATGCTTTCGTTATTAATTCGATGATGTAAAATATCTTTTGCAAAAGGAAAGCCTTTACTGCTTTTTAAGAACCTATAAACTACCACAAAATCATCTCTCGTTACGCAAAGCTCCTTTTTCATTTCGGGCGTTACAGGCTTTCCTGTCATTAAATCTTCAAATAAGGCATTGCTTTCCATAAGCTTTTCGTTATCCTGCTCGGAAAAAGCAATTTCTTTAATTATAAGTGAAACCGACTTGACGGATTTATAAACATTTGTATCGAGCGTAACCGCTATATTCAGCAAATCG
>JBGVDU010000042.1:0-2240 GCA_045119555.1 Acutalibacteraceae bacterium
TACGAACCGTGGCAAGCCGCACTTATGTGTGCCGTCGGAGAAAGCTGTGACTGGACAGATGAAAAATATTTAGAACCGCTAATTAAACACATTGAAAAATTAAAAGACTGCAATGTGAATAAATAAAACTAAAAATTGCGATATGTCAAGGCTTAATTTGACATATCGCAATTATCGTTATATTCAAAAATATAATAACACCTACGGAACAAAAGGCATAAGCCCTTTTGTGTGGTGCGTTCCGCAGGTGCATTAAACATATTATATCTCCTATCCCGATGAAATATACACCGAGCTGAGAAGTAATTATCAAATATTAAATTGTAAAATTCGGCAATTAAGCTTCAACGAGATTTCCGAGGAAAGCCGCACCGATTACACCGGCATCATTGCCAAGCTTTGCAACGCAAACAAGAGTCTGCTTGTCGTTGTGCTTTGTGTAACGCTCTTTTTCAACAATTTTCATAAGCGGATTGATAAGGTTGTCGCCCTCTTTGCTTATACCGCCGCCAATGCACAATACATCAGGCTGGAAAATGTTAATTACATTTACAATACCTGTTGCTAAATAACCGATATAGTCCTTAACAACGGCTGTTCCGACTTTATCTCCCTCACGCATAGCGTTGAATGCAGTAATGCCGTTTACCTTGCTTACATCGCCGTTTACCGACTTGAGCATATAGGAGTGGAGCGGATTCTCGCTTTCAATAGCTTCCTTTGTAAGATTAATAAGACCCGTTGCAGATGCGTAAGCCTCCCAACAACCGTTTCTGCCACAATTACAGTGTCTTCCGTTATGGACGATAACCATGTGACCAAGCTCTGCTCCTGCCTTATTTGAACCGCTGTAAATCTTACCGTCTATAATAATTCCGCCGCCTACACCCGTGCCGAGTGTAATAGCAACAGCATTTGTGCTGCCCTTTGCGGCACCTGCAAGGTACTCACCGTATGCGGCTGCATTTGCGTCGTTCTCAATAAGAACCTTAGTGCCCAATCTTTCTTCCATCATCTTAACGATTTTCCAGTTATGGAAACCGAAGTTAGCGGAATACTCGATAACACCTGTATCCGGATCAACAGCACCGGGTACGCCGATACCTACCCACTTTACGTCGCTGAGCGAAGCTTCCGCTTTTGCGAGAGCCTGCATAGTTACAGCAACCATTGAGTCACAAATTTCGCTTTCCGGGCGAGGAACAGCAGTTTTACACTCTGCTTTAGCGATAATTTTGTAGTTCTCATCAACAACGCCGGCTACAATGTTTGTGCCGCCTAAATCTATTCCAACATAGTACATCATCATCATCTTCTTTCAGTATTTGCTACTTGTATTATACCACAACTTCTTAAAAATTCCCATTGACCAAACGTAAAAAATCAACACTTTTTGTTGTATATTTTATACAAATGTATAAGTCCCAAAATCGTCTTTTGTCGCAACTTGTAATAAAATGTTACAAGTACAACAACGGTGTTATCTAATTACTGATTTGTTTAACGCTCTGATATTGTTTTTTAATTTTTCTTTAAACAAAAGAAAAGGACAATTTTTTCCGTTAATTGTCCTTTTCTGCTAATCGTCCTTTTGAATTCTATTTATTTAAACCGTAAGCCACTGTGTGGGCGAACCACTGTCAGCAGGTTCGCCCCCTTTCAAGCTTAACCTTAAACGAAGGTTACCGATACCCCCACTCCGCTGAGTGGAGTATATAGGTGTTTCGCTCACTGCGGTGAGCGACCAAAGACGCTGTCTTTGGAATCTGCAAGCCTTTAAAAAGGCTTGAGCGAAACTTTGATAGGTTGTTGCAAAAAACAAAAATCAAAGGCGGTCGCAAGGTCGCCGAGATGAAAGCGAGCGACTTGAAACCCGCAGGGTTTCACCCAGAGCGAGCGGCAAAGGACAAAGTAGACAGACAAAAGTCCGCCGTAACGAAACGGGGGTGTCGGGGGAAATTGCCGTTTTCAGGCAATTTCCCCTTACTTCGCTTTTGCCTACTTTTGCCGAACAGCAAAAGTAGAGTAAATAGAGAACAGATTTTAAGCACAGCTTAAAATCATAAATCGGCGAACAACAAACCACCCGTAAACAACATACCAAAACAAAAAGAGTATCTGACGGTTTCTTCCTCGGATACTTTTTGTTTTTGGGTATGTTGATTACGGGTGGTTTGTTGTTCGCCGATTTATGATTTTCAGCTTTGCTGATAATCTGTTGTCTATTTACTCTACCTTTG
>JBGVDU010000043.1:0-1355 GCA_045119555.1 Acutalibacteraceae bacterium
GAATGTCCGATTATTTGCGGTACAACAGAGCCGAAGGTTCGCCGTCAGATGAATCTTTCATGGGCAGTTACACCGATTATTGTAGAGGAAAAGGACAACACAGACGACCTTTTCGAGCATGTAGTAAGCGTAGCCGAAAACATGGGACTTGTTAAGAGCGGCGATTTAACCGTTATCACAGCAGGCGTTCCGCTTGGTGTTTCGGGTACAACAAACCTTCTCAAGGTTCACCTTGTGGGCAATGTTCTTGTTACGGGTGAAACCGTTACAGACGAAGTAGTTTGCGGCAGGCTTTGCGTTTGCAAAAACGAAGAGGAGGCTTTCAAAAATTATACCGACGGTGATATTCTCGTTATTCCGAAAACAACAAACAATCTTCACCGTATTATTAAAACTGCAAAGGGCGTTATCACCGAACAGGAGGGCATTAACAGCCATGCCGCTATTATGTGCCTTGCACTTAACAAGCCCGTAATTGTCGGAGCTACGCACGCAACAAAAATTCTCAAGTCAGGCACTGTTGTTACTCTTGACGGTCACAGAGGAACCGTTTACAGCAACAATACTCAGATTATTGAATAAGCCTGTTCTATTGCAAAATTCTTATTTTAAAAATTTTTAATATCAACCGTAAATAACAACCCCCGTCAGTTGATTCGCTTTTTCGACTGACGGGGGTAATTTAATTTCCGCAATAATCCTTTTTACGTTCTTTCTCCGCCTGCTTTGAATAATACTCTTTCCCCCATTTTTCTTCTGCCGCTTCCTATTTCGTTATTGATGCTTATTCCGTTCCTCGCCGCCCACTTTTATAATATAAACTTGTTTTTTCAATTCATAAAGCCTTCAAAGCATCACCCGCTGCAGACTTTTCCTGTCTTTTCTGCATTCTTTGCCAACTCAAAAAGCCGTATATATCGTTTACAAAAAACATAACAAAGCAAGCAATCATCGGCAGATATGAGATATCCTCCATCGCTGCGTAAACCCAAAGAACAATCAAAACCAAATCATTCGCCGCATACCCTATTGCATAATACGGACTACGCATAAATCCCATATAAGCGGCAACGAAGCTTGTCGCAACGGACACTGTGCTAAACAACAAATTCGCCGTACCGAGTGCTTTAAGAATAAAATAAAACGCACCCGTCACTGTTACAGCCAACACAAGCATAACGGCTGTCTGCTTTTTTGTCATTCTGCTGACTTCCACCTCGGCAGTTTCTTTATACGGATGTCTAAGCCACGAAACAACACTGAAAATCGCAATCGGTGCTGTCATTCCGAGGTATGTTATCATCTCTCCGTAATACTTAAAGTAAAAGGAAATTAAGCCGTAAAACACGGAAAAT
>JBGVDU010000044.1:0-2991 GCA_045119555.1 Acutalibacteraceae bacterium
AAAGAAAACTCATTGGTAATTGATGCGGACGGGTGTCCTGTTGTGAAAATTGCCGCCAGAGTAGCCAAAGAATACGGTGCAGACTGTTTAATCGTTTGTGACTCGGCACATGCTTTTAATATAGACGGTACAAGGAATATAGTGGTGTCACAGGGGGCGGATTCGGCTGATTTTTATATAGTTAATAATATAAAGCAAAACGATATTGTTGTAACTCAGGACTACGGATTGGCGGCAATGTGTCTGGCAAAAACGGCGATTGTTTTAAACCAAAACGGTCAGATTTACAGCGACAGCAATATAAGCGGATTACTCGAAAGCCGAGCAATAGGAAAGAAAATTCGACGGGCAGGCGGCAGACTTAAAGGTCCGCCGAAAAGGACACAGGAGCAGGATAAAAATTTTGAAGCCACATTAAGGAGGATATTTGAAAATGCAAAAGTATGACGGAATTATTTTTGATTTGGACGGTACTTTGTGGGATGCCGTGGAATCTGTTTGCGATATATGGAATAAAGCTCTTGCTGCAGTCGGGCTTGAGCCCGTTGTGGATTACAAAAAGCTCAGCAAATGTATGGGACTTTTGATAGATGAAATTTTTGAAAGACTTATTCCGCAGGCGACAGAAAAGCAGAAAAAAGAAATCAAAAATATCTGCCTTACCACAGAGGTTGAATATCTGGCGGAGCATGGCGGTATTTTGTACAACGGTGTGGAAAACACTTTAATTAATCTTCAAAAGAATTATAAGTTGTATATTGTTTCAAATTGCCAGGAAGGTTATATTAACGCCTTTTTTAAGGCTCACGGTTTAAAAAAATACTTTTTGGATTACGAGTGTGCAGGCCGAACAGGACTTACTAAGGGTGAGAATATCAAGCTGCTTACACAGCGTAATAATTTGAAAAATCCGATTTATGTCGGAGATACAATTTCCGATTATAAAGCGACCGTTGAAGCAGGTGTACCGTTTGTATATGCAAAATACGGTTTTGGCGATGTTGATAGCTATGATTATGTAGCCGACAGCTTTGAGGATTTTAATGGGATTTTTTGCTGATATTTATTTGTTTGTCTGAATATAAATGCCCCAATTTGCTTGAGGAGAAATCAAATAAATTATATTTTTCACTGATTTATCAAAAAATCACTATACAGTTTACAAATAAAATAATTAAAATAAATAAAAATTATAATTGGGTTAAGTGTTTTATTTAAAAAACACATTACGGTATTGTAATTTCTTAAAAGAAGAAAAGCATTAATTTTGTGCACATGCAGAGTGTTTTTTGTCAATGTGCACAAAGAATTATCCAAAAGTTTGGAGGTTGATAATGGGGCAATTTTCCATATTGGAATTATGACAATTCCGTTATTTACTATAATTTAAGAGAGAATATGCGATTAAAATCGCAAAAGGAGGAAATAGCTAATGGCTAAGACAAGAGGAACTGTTGCAAGCAGAGTTTTCGCCGTTATTATGGTAATGGCACTTCTATTTGCGGCAAGCGGCAGTGTTTTCGTTAGTGCGTCTGCTGCCGATTCATACGGCACAACAATCTATTTGAAAACAGACGACACATCCACACCTTATTTGCATTATTGGGGTGACGCAGGCGAATCAAATTGGCCGGGCGTGGCAATGACAAAGGTTAGTGGTGAAACCAATGTTTATTCTTACGATATTCCGTACGATATCAGTGGATTGACGGGTGTAATTTTCTTGAGCGACGGTAACGGCTCCAAGATGACAAATGACGTTACCAATATTTCGGGTAACATGTACACACTCAGCGGTGGCAGTGGTTCATGGTCAATGTATGACACAAGTGCCATCCAGATTAAATCTTACGGCGGCGATCTCCAGTCTCCGCAGTACATCGGTGCAAGCATTAATCTCTCTATTAATGCAGAGGGTGGCGACGGCAATCTCCAGTATAAGATTTCCGTAAGCGGTGCTAAGAGCGAGGTTCTCAAGGATTATTCCTCTTCAAACTCCGTTGTTTGGACACCTACTGTTGAGGGTGACTACACAGTATTGTTTGAGGTTAAGGACGGCTCGGGCGAAACAAACAGCAGACAGTGTGAATACACAATTAAGGACCCTGCAAACGAAGAGGATCCTGTATTCCTTAACGCTTCTCCTGCCAACAACGCAGAAATCCAAAAGGGCGGCTCTACAACTGTAAGTGTAAACGGTGCAGGCGGCAAGCTCAACACAAACCTCCTCTTCTACAAGACAGAGGTTCTTGATCCCGACGGCAATCCGGTAAATACAGTTTACTATCAGCTTGGCAACAGAGTTACTTTCAATGCTGACAAGCTTGGTACATATACAGTTAATATGTACATTCAGAACTCCAGCAAGAAGAACACAACTGTTATGGCTACTTACACATATACAAGTGTAAATGACCCTGTAAATACAGACAGCGATACAGAAACTGATTTAACAGTAGCAGTTACAGGTGTTTCCCTCGATAAGAAAACTGCTGATCTTAAGGTAGGCGACAGCACAACTCTTAAGGCAACAGTCAATCCGTCCGATGCAACAGATAAATCTGTTACATGGAGCACAAGCGACAGCAAGGTTGCAACAGTTTCCGACGGTACTGTAAAGGCAGTAGGTGAGGGTAAAGCTACAATTACCGTGACAACAAATGACGGTGGATTCACGGCAACATGTGAAGTTACAGTAACGGCAGATGATACCGATTCAGACACAGAAAGTGATACAGATTCCGAATTTGTAACCGATACCGACACAAATACAGACAGCGATACAGATTCTGAATTTGTTACGGATACCGATACTGAAAGTGATATAGATCCCGATACAGATGCAAATACGGATTCAGACACGGATTCCGATACAGATTCCGATACAGATTCCGACATTGTATTGGGTGATATTGACGGCGACGGTAAATTGAGCCTTAAGGACGCATCTTTGGCACAGCAGGCAAAGGCAGGCATCATCAGCTTAACTGC
>JBGVDU010000045.1:0-4759 GCA_045119555.1 Acutalibacteraceae bacterium
TAACGAGTTTAGTGCGTGGTACCGTTGACGTGTATACCGAACTATATTGGTTAAATGCCTCAGGTGTATCATGTAAACTCGAATGCCAAAAATCTTGTGCAGTACCACTTGTATTCGATGTACTTTTTGTGTACACAAGTACGTTCGGTTCACCGACGGCAAAAAATCCTGTCAAATAATTATCGGCAAGGATATCAGTTGAAGTTGAATTACTTGATGTACCGATGTTACTGAACACAACACCGTATGAGGTACGCACAATATTATATCGACGGTATTCTGACGAAGAACTCACAGTACTGACATCCGTTGCAGTCCCGTCTTTGAATCCTATTGATATCTTTGGTGCGTTGGAATCTGTGTAGAGTGTCAGCCACATGCTTTTGTCGCTGTCGAGATATATTTTGTATTGCTCCGCAGTATCGTCTGTGGCTTCGACTGTTTCAAACGATACACCGTCAAAGCCTGTAAATGCTTCCGTGTATTTCTCTTTCATGTGTGCATAGGCTTCCGCTGTCGGTATGCCGTAATATTTGTAAATCTTGTTAAGTACCATTATGTTTCCTCCTCGTCTGTTATTTGCTCTGCTGTGCCCGATATTCCTGCCGCTATTGACCCGTCAGATATTGACAGCACTTCTCCGACTACTGTGCCGCTACTGCTATTCTGCGGCTTATGATAGACATAAAAAATCACCGTCTGACCGATTTTTAAGCCTGCCGAAACAAAGAATCTGATAACTGCGGAGTTGTTTTCGACCGATACTGTGTAAGTGGGTGTGCTAATCAAAATATCGTCTGCGGTTATTAGCAAGCCGTCGTTATTGTCGGGGTTGTAGACACTCAAATCGAGGATACACGTCATCGTGGTATCTTCTTCTGTTTCGACCGTTTCGGTAAATGTCGTCACAGTGTAATCGGGGTGCAGTGCGTTGATACTGTTTAGGATTAATGTAGTTATCGTTTCGGAAATATCCGTTTTGGTTTGATATCCCACTGCCATTTCGCCTACTGCGTTTTCGATTCTGTTAAGCTCAGCCGCCGTTATCAGCGTGCTTGTGTCGGGGTAGTCAACCCACGTTTTTTGTGTAAATTCTATTGCCATTTAATCACCGTCCTATTCTTCAAATACGCTTTCCTCGGAGTATCTAACATTTTCGCCGTTTGCCGTAAATTCGTCTGTCAAAGCTTGTATTCCCGTGATTCTGCGGCTTAGGACGTAGCTTGAAATCTCCTTATCCTCGCTCGAAACAGTGCCGTCGGAATTCAGAGAATAGCTGTGCACCTGGAATTTTATCCTATCTCCAAGCTGCACCCAAAGCCTGCACGGAGTGACCAAGTTCATCGGAGTGTATGCCTCGAAACGGAGGTATTTCATGAATCCGTGCCAGTCGATATATTCCTCCATTTCGTCACGCCAGCTTGAATATCCCGTGTACGAATCGGCGAGAATGTTTTCGTCCAAGACGTAAAACGAATTTTCGCCCGTGGTGCCGAACCATGAGCTTACACCGTTTTCATTTCGGTGCAAAATGCCCGTGAAGCTTTTGGTAAACTCATCGTGACTGCAGTCCTTGTAGTTGAATCCGTACTCCTCCGTGCCGGGCTTCCTTATGGTGTCGGGGATTTCGGAATCGTTGCTCAGCGTGTGGTACTCGATATTGCCACTGCCGTTCAGTATGCAGAAAACTCCGCTCATCTCGCACACCGCTTCGAGTAGCTCACCGACGGTTACTTTGCCGTCAACCTTTTCGACTTCCATGTCGTCAATCGGAAGTACGTCATCGCCGTATGCCTCAATAATCCTGTAATTTTCGCAGATTGCTTTACGCAGGTCGTGGATAGAGGTGTAATAATAATTGCCCGACTGCTTATGCTGATTCGCATACCACTCGGTGCAGTTTATGCCGCCTCGCCAATAGAATCGGTCGTACGCTACAAGTTTTCGGGAGAGGTGGTTTTTGCTGAGCTCACAGGAAAAGACCTCGCCCGAAAAGATGTCAAAGGCTTCCTTGTATGCCGTACAAGTCGGATATGTCGCTTCACTCGGGTATGTTTCCGCACTTGGATAAGTCGGGAATGTCGCTGTCTGCGTCAGCTTAACGGTGATGTATTTGCCTGTTAAATCGGGCACTCCGACGATTTCAATTTCAAACGAGCTTGCCACCGCACCGCCGAATTTCAGCTCGCTTTCATCGCAAATCGCCTGTTCTATTACCATTGATTCAAACACAATATTTTCATTTGTTATGGTTAAATTCGTGCCGTCAGAGTTGTATCCGAAAACTATAATTTTCAGCCGATTGTCGGTTGTGCCGTTAATCACAGCATTCTTAAAGCCGTCGCTTACGTCAATCATATTTTGTATCACCGCCCTTAATATTCCGTTAATTCATACTGCACCGAGGCTATCCACAATTCACCGCCGTAATAACCAAGCGTTTGATATGTGGGGTCGGAAATGTAGAACTCCCCCTCGGAATAATCGTTTGTTTCGTAATTAAAATACTCAACCCTGCACTTTCTTTCGAGCGTAGAAATCATAGAATTGTTAAGTATTCTTTGAAAATCCTCTCGGTCGGCAAGTGACATAGGGCAAGTTGAGAAAAATAATTTAGACTTAAAATTCGGGCTTGTCACTCTGCGGAGTAATATGTCCGCATCTCGATAAGCTTCAAGCTCAGTTCTTTGATTCGGTGTTGACTGATAGCCGTCACCGAGCAGGTATTTGCCGGGCAACACTTCATCGCCGAATTTCAATAGATATCCTTTAAAGCTCAAGCAAATGCCCCCTTTCCACCATGCCTGTTTTTGTATGATTTATTGCGTTTTATCATATTTTTAAAGACCACATCGCCGTCAAGCTCAGCCGTGAGGTTAATATCGCCGCCGAAATTCTCCGAGTTTTCGTATATCAATTTTAAGTACGTCAAAATCTGTTGTAATATTGTGGCATTTTCGCCGCCTCCGCTGTCAATCATTCCCTGCAATTTCGACAGTGGGGAAACAACCTCGGGGTCGTTGTGTGCGTTTTGGTTATCACCTACTATTGCAAGCGTTGGTGCTTTTACAAGTCCGCCGTTTGCAAGACGAGGTATTCTCGGCACTTCCTCGGGCATTGAAAAGCCCCAATCCTTACCGACCATATCGCCGAGCAGTCCTACAAAATCGCCTATGCCGTCAACGATTGCTTTAAGACCGCCGTAAATTCCCGACCACAGTTCGTTTAGTGCGTCGATAATGATATTTATAACACCCTTAATCGCACCCCAAATCATTTGACAGATACCTTGTACAAACTCGAAAAAACCTTTTGTAGCCTTCTCCAAGTCACCTGTAAAAATACCTGTGATGAAATCAAGAACTCCCTGCAATGCTCGGATAACGCCCTTTACAATGTCGATTATCGCACCCACTGCGTCGGATATCATATCCCATACAGACTTAACAGCACCCATAATGCCGACCATAATTCGCTTTATATATGTATCATAAAGAGGTCTTAACAGATTGTTCCACAGTGCGGTAATGCACTCCCACAAACTGCTGACAAATTCAAGTATTCCGTTCCATAAACCGCTTAAATGATTATCCCAAAGCTCCTGAATGCTGTCTGTTATGTAATCAACAAACGGTGTAATATAGCTGTTCCAAAAATCAAGCAAAACGGATTGAACGTCAAAAATCGCCTGTGTAAGTCCGTCAAAGGCGGTTGCTCCCTTTTCGTCCCACCAGCCTGTAAGTGTCGTTCCGATTTTCTCAAAGATACCGCCTATTGTTGTGGAGAAATTGGCGATATTCCCACAGATTCCGTCAAAGAATCCACCTATCAAGCCGCTGTTGTCAATCGTCCATTGCTCAAAATTCCCCGATAGGATATCAAACATACCCGTAAAAATGTCGGTAAACGACAATGAAAAAACGCTCGCACCGCCGAGCATATCGGCAAAGCCTGTTGACAGCTTGTCTTGGTTTCGCTTCTGACTTGCGGTAGCCTCGTTCAGGATATTCGCTATACCGTTGCTTGTCCGGGTAACGGTATTTTTCAGATTCTCCTTTATTCTGCCGCTGTACTCACTGACTGCACCGCTGTATTTTTCGAGGTATTTGCTGACACTCTTTTGTGCCGTTTCGGCGGTAGTCTGCAAGTTGTTTTTAACTGCTGTTGCCAACGGTTCAAAGACACTGAGTGCGTTTTTTACCTTATTTATAAATCCGCTTAAATCGACTGATTCAATACTGTCCTGCAGGCTTTTCACCGCTTCAACAGAGCTGTTTGCGATTGCGGCAGTATCGTTGCTCAAAGCCGATTCGCCCTTGTCTCTATCCTCGCTGTCGGAATCGTCTTGACTGAGCACATTAAGATTATCAAAGCCAGCAAGCTGTTTTTGTGCCTCCTTTACACTTTCAACAGTGTCTTTCATACTGTCCTGTGTGTTGCTTTCAGCGTTTTCTACGGCACTTGTAACAGAATTAGCTGTATTACTTGCAAGTTCATTAACACCGCTTGACTGCTCGGATAGATCCCAACCGAATAGTTCAGACATAGCCTGTGTTGCTTTGCTTGCTACCTCCGTTAGTGTCTGAATAGCTGATGTAATATTCTTTATAATCGGCACAAGGGCTTGAAGCAACGGCTTGCCGATAACTGCTTGAAACTGTTTCCACGCCTCTTTTAAATTACCGATTACATTTTCCCAGCCGTCGGACTCTCTCGCAGCCTGTCCCATAGCACCCGATAATGCATTTGCGTCTTTAAC
>JBGVDU010000046.1:0-5269 GCA_045119555.1 Acutalibacteraceae bacterium
CGTCTGGCATCATATTAGGCTTTTCGTCTTGCCTCTTCGTGTGCTTTACGTCTGGCTTCTTCTTAGGCTTTTCTTCTTGCCTCTTCCTCTGCCTTACGTCTTGCTTCCTCTTCGGCTTTTCTTCTTGCCTCTTCTTCCGCCTTACGTCTGGCTTCTTCTTCAGCTTTTCTTCTTGCCTCTTCCTCTGCCTTACGTCTTGCTTCCTCTTCGGCCTTTATTCTTGCCTCTTCTTCTGCCTTACGTCTGGCTTCTTCTTCGGCTCTGATCATTACGCCTTCCTCGGCCTTGAGTTTGGCTGATTCCTCGGCTTTTTTCTTTGCCTCCTCAGACGCTCTGCGTTTAGCTTCTTCGGAATTTTTATTTTTTTGTTCAGCAGAATCGGAAACTGTATTATCAGCTATCGCTTCTTCCACTGCAACATATTCCTGTGTACTCTCAAGAACAGAAGTTTCCGTTTTCTGAACTAACTCTTCTTCTGCCTTTTTGGTGGGCTTTTTCCTTGTTGAATTGATAATCTCCGCATATGACATCATTTTCTTGCCACGCTTATGGCCGCAAGTACAGGTATCATTTTCAACGGGATTAATCGCTTCGCAAATAGAGCACTGCCACTCGGTATCGCTGACATTTCCATCAAATTCGGTCGGCTTATGATGTGTCACCTTTTTTTCATGTTCCGCCGAATTTGTCTGCTCTTCCTTCGAAACAGCTTCATTTTCATTGATTTCGGAAGCTTGCTCGGATTTTTCTTCAATCATTTCCGAGGTTTCTTCAGCCTCTTCGTCCTCATCACCGTTTCCTACAAGGTAAATCTCTGTTTGAACCTTTTTGCCGTTATTAGCTTCACGCTGTGACTGCGGCCGCCAAACCTGAACAGGCTGACGCATGAATTCGTCAATCTCAGCTTGAATCTCTTCTTCGGTAAGTTCGATAATATCGGGCATTTCGGGGTCGTAGTCGTCCGGAATTTCGGGCTCCTGTACAACTTCCTCCTGCTGTGTATGTACGTCAACCTCTTGGTTATCGAATCTGTTCTCCGAAGATTGAGCAGGCATCTCATTTTCACTTGAAGCTGATACTTGAGGATTCACTGCTTCAACAACTGCTTCCGTATTTTGCTTAGCAACAGGATTTTGCTCGGCCTCGGCTTTCGGACGAATAGGATTATTTTCCCTTATTTCTTCCTTAACCTCTCTGCCCTTTGCAATATTCTGTGCGCTCTGCACAGTACAGCCACACTTACATGTTGAAACGTAATCGGAATTTACTGTGCCGCAGTCGGGGCACTTCCATTCAAAGAAATCTGCCTCTTTATCGGAAGTATCCTTCTTTGGAGCACCAAAAAGCATGTGCTTTAAGGTCGGCTGATATACGCCCTCCATATCGGGCTTTTTCTTGCTCAATTTCGATTTGAACATGACAATAGGATCTTCGCCGTTTTTTGTTTTCACATCGCCAAGCTCCGCCTTTATTGTATCTTCAATAAACTTCGATTGAGCAGTTTTTGATTCATCAATAGGTGTTTTGATGATTTTCTTTACTATTATTTTCTTCTTAACCGTGCCTGTGGACTGTTCTCCGTTTTCGACGGGGGTCTGCTCGCCCTCATTATGCGGATTCGTCTGCTCGGCGGCTGTTGCTTCGGCAGTTACTACTGCTTCAGCCGATTTTGTTTCCTCGACAATATTCTTTTTTTCCTCAACAGCTTCCTCAATTTTTTCGGGCTCAGACGTTTTCTGTGCTGTCGTTTGAGGATTGATTTGTTGGTTCTGCTCCGAAGGATTTCGGTATTGCTGAGGATTTTGCGGATTCATATATCCGCCCTGCATAGGCATACCCGCAGGTCTTTGACCGTACATATTGTACTGGTTATTGTAGCCGAACTGGGGGTTATAGCCGCCGTACTGCTGCGGATTCTGCATCTGCTGACCGTACTGCGGATAACCGTACTGCTGTGGCTGATAATAACCGTAACCGCCGTTTGTCTGCGGTTTGTAGGGATACTGCCCCTGCTGATAATTGTTGTTATAACCGTACTGCGGCTGTTGAGGCTGTGCCTGTTGTGGTGACTGAGCCTGTTGAGTTTGAGATGACTGCTGACCCGTTCTGTAATCATACTGTCCGGGACCTGCACCGTTATAACTGCCGTTTTGGTTATATTGATTCATTCTTGCCTTGTAATTGTACTCACCAGGACCTGTTCCTGCGGCATTCTGCTGATAGCCGCCGTAAGGTCTTTGGTTCTGAGCCATATTTTGGGCAGGATAGCCGACATTCGGGCGATATCCGCCCTGTGCGAACTGACCCTGTGCATACTGCGGCTGTGAGTAACCGTTATAAGGCATCTGATAACCGTTACCCGCCATGTTTGGATTATATCCTCCATACTGCGGCATCCTTTGCTGTGATGCCTGCGGGTTCGGTGTTTGCGGCATTGGGCTGTACGGCTGTTGACCGTTGCCCGTCACTGCGTTGGGTGGATTAGCACTCGTCGCAGTATCCTCGGAATTGTTTGCTTTCTGAGTCTCCATGGTAATTGACTCTTCGGGCAAATCAAGTCCGGGGACATTGATCTTTCCTTGTTCTTCCATTTTATAACTTCCTCTGCAGATGAAATTATAATGCCAAAATTGGCATATTTCACAAGCCTTTTAAGCCTGTTTGATGTTAGATGATAAAAACACAAATGCGGCTAAGGCAAATTTCGCCAAATTTCGACGAAATACTGCCCTAACCTATTATTTGTTTTTAATTATTTATTTAAATCAAACCGGATGAACCTTGTTCTCGGCATCAAAATGTTCGCTGTCGATACCTGCTTTAGCATCACGACGCTTCTCGAAGAATTTAATTGCAACACGGTCGAACTGTGCATAGGAGAGTACGTCCTCCTCCTGCTCGCTCCACTCTGCAACTTCCTTTCTGAGCTTATCGAGCTCAGGCTCAAGCAAATCTGCCGGACGGCATGTTACAGGCTTCTCATTACCGATAATCTTCTTTCTGAACTTAGGATCAATCGGCATCGGTGTTTTACCGTATTTACCCTGTACAAGATCCTTGAACTGACCGTTTACATTCTTATAACGCTCACCGAAGATTACATTACTTACAGCCTGTGTACCAACGATCTGTGATGTAGGTGTAACGAGAGGCGGATAACCTGCGTCCTCTCTAACTCTCGGAACTTCCTTAAGAACCTCCTCAAGCTGATCCTCTTTACCCATTTGCTTAAGCTGTGAAAGCAAGTTGGAGAGCATTCCGCCCGGAACCTGATAGATAAGAGCGTTTGCATCAACTGCAAGCATCTTAGGATCAAGCAAACCGCTGTCAAGATATTTCTTACGGAGAGTCATGAAGTAATCTCTAACCTCTGTCAAAGCTACGAGATCAAGACCTGTGTCGTAATCTGTGCCCTGCAAAGCCGCAACCATAGACTCTGTCGGAGCGTGTGATGTACCCAAAGCGAGCGGTGACATAGCTGTATCTATGATATCAGCACCTGCCTCAATACCCTTAAGCAAGCACATTGAAGCAAGACCCGAGGTGTAATGAGTATGGAGCTGAATCGGAAGCTTAACCTCTTTCTTAATAGCCTTAACAAGCTCTTCTGTCTTGTAAGGTGTGAGCAAAGCCGCCATATCCTTAATACAAATTGAATCTGCACCTGCATCTGCAATTCTCTTAGCGTAATCAACATAGTACTTTGTGTCAAACACTGGACCTGTTGTATAAGAGATAGCAATCTGAGCGTGTGCACCCTCTTTTTTAGCCGCCTTTACAGCAGTTTTGAGGTTGTTAATATCATTAAGAGCGTCGAAAATACGGATAATATCAATACCGTTTGCAACACTCTTCTGAACGAAGTATTCGAGTACGTCATCAGCGTAATGACGGTAACCGAGCATGTTCTGTCCTCTGAAAAGCATCTGAAGTTTTGTGTTAGGGCAGTTCTTTCTCAAAGTTCTGAGTCTGTCCCATGGATCCTCATTGAGGAAACGCAGGCATGAATCGAATGTAGCACCGCCCCAGCATTCCAATGAGTGAAAGCCGATTTTATCAAGCTGCGGCAAAATAGGGAGCATTTCGTCCATAGTCATTCTTGTAGCGATAAGTGACTGGTGGGCATCACTCAGGACTGTTTCTGTTACAAGTATTTTCTTCTTGGCCATTTTTTACATCCCTTTCAAGGTAATTAATTCGGGTATAAATTATTCCAATGTGAGGAGAACCGTACCGGATTCCTTATTCTCACCCTTGGCACAAAGAACAGCGGCTACAACGCCGTCCTGTGGGCAAACGATTTCGTTTTCCATTTTCATAGCCTCGAAAATAACAAGAGTATCGCCCTTGCTTACCTTCTGACCAACAGAAGCCTTTACATCTACGATAGTACCCGGCATAGGAATTGTGATTTCTACGGAGCCTGCTGCCTTAGCCGCAGGAGCTGCCTTTGGAGCAGGAGCCGGAGCTGCTGCAGGTGCCGGAGCCGCTGCAACAGGAGCGGAGCTTACTGCACCGCCTGCAACATCTTCAACCTGAACATCGTATGAAACGCCGTTTACAGTAATTTTAAGATTTCTCATGATATATACTTCCTTTCAAGGTAATTATTCAAATCAAATAGTGCTGTGCTTCTTAGGCAAGGTTGTTTCTCTCTTACCTGCGAGCATATCAAGAGCAGTTGACAAAGTCGCTCTCAAATCATCCTTAGAAACAACATTGTCAATATAACCCTTCTCAGCGGCTCTCATAGCGGAGCACTCGTTAGCCTTAAACTCGGCAACAGCTTTCTTTCTGCCCTCTGCATCTGTCTTAAGACGCTCGGGGTTAAGAATGATCACGCCTGCCTCCGGAGCAACAGGAGAAACGCTTGCACCGTCAAGAGCGATTGTAATATCTGTTGAAGCACCTGTACCTGCAACTGCCATATAAAATGCACCGAAAGCATCGCCTGTAACAACCGTAATCTTAGCGGTTGTAGCCTCAGCGTAAGCAGCTGTAAGCTTAGTTGCGGATTTAACACAAGCAAAGCCCTTTGCATCTGCAAGTGTGATTACAGGAATGGAGTAAGCGTCACAGAATCTAACGATCTTTGCACACTTCTCGCATGCCTGACGATTGAGAACTTCACCGTTTGTTTTAACAACACCGACTGTGTCACCCTGAAGCTTTGCGAAGCCAACAGTAGCCTCATCAGCATAGCCCTCAAACAACTCCACGAAGCTGCCGCCGTCTACAAAAGCGGAAACGATATTGCCGTCTGCCATTG
>JBGVDU010000047.1:0-8076 GCA_045119555.1 Acutalibacteraceae bacterium
ATGTCCGCTTGCGTGTTTTTCTTCCGGTAACATACAGTTTCGTAAAACATTTTGTCGCACTGTTAAAGTTGTTGCTTTCGCTCCAACAAGATACAATATATTTGGAGTACTTCCTAACGATAATGTTTCAAACACATTAAGTTTTCCCTCAATAAAACTATCTACTTGCTTTGAAAATAATGTATCGTCCTTTGTGTTCTGCTCAATTTTTTTAGCATATTTTAAAATGTCGTTCTCGTCCACTGATAGGGTGGACTTTTTTGTTTTATCATCATTGTGTCCCATTGTGCCGTACCCTCTTACAAGCTATCGTGGTTAGGAGGGTCTTTTTCTTTACTTTTATCCTTTTGTTCTCTGTGTTCGTTGGCAATCTTCTGAGCATTTTTATTCATACTGCTACGACCGAAATAGAAGGTTTTGTTTTCGGTATGTTCAGCTTTTTGCTTAGGCTCTTTTTTTTTCGGCGGTTCATTATTGATGATACCGTCAATCATATTTGCGTTACCCTCGACGAGCTCTTCGGCATTTTTTAAGGGATTTTCTTTTTTCTGCTCAAGATTTTTCTCAACGTCTGTGTTGGGATTGATAATATTTGAAAGGCTTGCTTGAATATCTTCAATAGATGATTCGTAATTATTGGTGTAATCGAGTACAAGCATACTTTTAATGTCCATAGGCTTGCTCTCAAGCTCGGATACACTCATATTCATTACCTGAGCAATTTCGGGTAATAAAGTCATATCCTTAGCCGGGTCGGGTACTGCAATGGACTTCTCCGGGAGAGAGGGCAGAGCATTCAATACAACGTTGTCAGCAACTTCTGCAGCAGGAATTATTTCCTGTTTTATAGCTTTATTGACTGTGGCTTCTGCCCAGCTTAGAACTTCATCTTGTACTTTTTCGGGTTGTGATACATACGGGATAATTACTCCCATCAACTTATTACGTTTATTGATATATCTTTGTCTTTTGATTTTTTCGATTCGCAACTCTTGCGGAGCACCTGCCGCAGTTGCCATAACAGGCGATTCCTTGTAAAGCTGTGTGAGATGTCCTATGATAGCCGTGCTGTTATCAATCTTTGCATTAAGCAACGCTATACTGTTATTATGTAGCTCGTCCATTGCGGTCGAAAATTGATTTCGTCGGTCAGCATTATTTATAAGAGAAAAGCTTGTAACAACCTGATTAAAGCTCTTATAACGGTTAATCTTGCACTGAGCAAGATTAATTTTTTTATCTATCCTGTCAATTTTTGATTGTTGCTTTTCAATCTTCTGCTCACGCTTCGGAATCTTTTCGTTGCGGATTTTTGCAATCTTTTGCTCGTTTACCTTGATGATGGCTCTGATAGAATCCTTAACTGCATTCGGAGTGGACTTATTGTTAATAAGCTCCTCAAGCATTTGGTTTGTTGTAACCAATCGTTCTGCCTTTGCTGTCATTCGCTCAATACGTTCTTGATGTCTTGTGATTTTATCCTCGGATGCAGTTCTTCTATTTACCAAATTCTCAAGTCGCTGTTCCTGCTTTACAACAGCCGTGCTAATAATCGGAAGCATAGTAAGACTTGTTCTGCTTGTGTCGACAGATGCAAGCGTTTTGTCCTGTTGCTGGTTGGCTTCTGTCTGCTCAGTCGTTTCCGAAGCAGTTTCCTGTGTCTGCTCCTTTGCTTGTTCCTTTTTCTGTTCTTCGGCAAGCTGTTCAAATCGTTTTTGAGCTTCAGACATTTCAAGGACTTGCTTTTTTAACTCTTCAATGGCAATATCAACTGGATTTTCCTTAGTTTCGCTCGCTTCCTTAAATGAATTAATAACCGCATTAACCTTTTCAAAATCTTCCTTTGTAAAAGTGACAGTAAGCTTTGTTCCATTATAACGTGCGGAATAGAGGATACTCTGCTTGTTAAGCTCGGCGATAATTTCAGAGATTTTATCACTGTCTACGGTAAGGTATTGCTTGTCCTGTATCTTCTTATAATCGGTATTTCCTGTGTAATTCATAGACATAAAATTTTCATTCCTTTCTTCACTGTAACTTCGTATCCACTGGATACGAAGTTACGATTTCATAGACTTCTTATTTTTTGTTTGCAAATTCAAAGCTTGTTTTAAAAGTAGATTTATCAAGCACAAGATATGCATTAAACGATTTTCCTGCTTTGCTGACAAAGCCTTTGATTAAATCCGTTCTTCCGTTTTCAAGCAGCTTCTTTGCTTGTGTCTTTGTAAGATTCTTTTCGGCAATAGTTTTCCAAAGAATAAATCCGCAGCCGTCCTTACCACTTTCGCAAGAATATGTTTTTGGATATTCAATTATCTTTTTACCGCATTTAGGGCAAGTGCCTACTGCTTCAGATACGTTTTTGCTTTCGCCATATTTGGCAAATTCAAAACCAACCTTATTATCATCATTCAATACTAAGTAAGCGTTGTAGGACTTACCGTCTTTGTTTTTAAAGCCTTTTATTAGGTCTGTTTTCTTGGTCTGCAAAAGCTTTTTCGCATCATCAACCGATATGGTTTTACCCGAAATTGTCTTCCAAACTACAAATCCGCAGCCATCATTACCGCTTTCACACGAATACGATTTACTGAATTCAGTTACATTCTTACCGCACTTCGGGCAAATGCCGATGATTTCACGTTTATTACTTAGTGCATCATTTGTAGCTGTGCTGCTGTATTCTTCGACAACCTCCTTAACATATTCTTCTATACCGTTCATAAAATCTATATCGCTATCCTTGCCTTTTTCAATGTTCTGCAAACGTGTTTCCCAATCGGCGGTCATTTTTGGTGATTTAACCTCATCAGGAAGTACAGATATAAGATTGATACCTTTTTCGGTGGCAATAATCTTTTTCTTACTGCGTTCTATAAATTCTCTTTTAACAAGTCCTTCGATTATGCTTGCACGGGTCGCAGGTGTTCCCAAGCCTTTTTTCTCAACATCTGAGCTTTCGTCGTAATCAGAGTTGCCAGCGGTTTCCATTGCAGAAAGTAATGTATCTTCCGTAAATGTTTTAGGTGGAGTTGTCCAATGCTCTGAAAGCTTTGATGTAACATTGTCAAAACTCTGTCCTTGATAGATGTTAGGTAAATTAGTAGTTTTATCCTCGACGTTTTCTTCTTCGGAATTACCCTTAAGGTTTGACTTGATTTGTTTTTCAATTCCTTTAAAACCATTTTCAAGGATTGTTTTGCCGTTAGCTGTGAAAGTATTGCTTTCGCAAATTGCCGTGATTTTTGTTCTTTCGTATTTATGTTCAGGAGCAGTTGCTATTATGAGTTTAGCCATTATTAACATTAAAATATTTTTCTCACCGCTGGGTAATTCATTCAAATCTTTGCCAGCAATCTCGGCAGTAGGTATAATTGCGTGGTGGTCACTTACTTTCTTGTTATTTAGTAATCTTTTTATATTTGGTTCAAATTCACAATTCGGCTTGAATTGAGGAATAGCAGAGTAAATAATACCTACCATATCGTGAGCGGTAGCTTCCATATCTTCCGTTAGGTACTGACTGTCGGTACGGGGATATGTAACAAGCTTGCTTTCATACAAGCTCTGCGTATAGTCAAGAGTTTGCTGAGCAGTGTACCCGCACTGTCTGTTTGCTTCTCTCTGTAATGTTGTCAAATCATATAGCTTGGGCGGAGCAGTGTTTTCAATTTTTTTATCAACACCTGTAATTGTTGCTGTCTTGCCGGCACAGGCTGAAGCAATGCTTTTTGCGGTTTCTTCATCATCAATGCGTGCCGATGAAACGCTAAACTCTCCGCAGTCAAGCTCTACCGTAAAGAATTTTTGTTTTACAAAGTTTTTGACATCGTTATCTCGCTTGACAATCATTGCAAGTGTAGGTGTCTGAACACGTCCGACAGAAAGCCTTGAACCGTAACGGCACGAAAACAGTCTTGAAAAATTCATACCGACAAGCCAATCGGCTTTTGCCCTGCATAAACCTGCGGCAAACATATTATCAAAATCGGAGCTGTTTCGGAGGTTTTCAAAACCGTCCTTAATCGCCTTATCCTCAACTGATGAAATCCACAATCTTTTGACAGTCTTGTGACAACCGGAAAGATTATAAACATATCTAAAGATACATTCGCCCTCACGTCCTGCGTCTGTTGCACATACTATCTCGTCAACGTCCTTGCGATTCATCAATTCTTTTAGGATTTTATACTGCTTTGCAGTGGCTGTTAACACCTTGAACTTGTAATCTGTTGGAATAATAGGAAGTACATTAAAACTCCATTCCTTGTACTTTTCATCATATTCGTCCGGCGAAAACAACCCTACCAAATGACCAACGCACCAGCTGACTATGTAGCCGTTACCTTCGACATAGCCGTCATGTGATTTGTTTGCACCAATCACATTGGCGATTGCTTTGCCTACGCTCGGTTTTTCTGCTATAACTAATTTCATTTTTACATCACCCTTCTTACCGACTTTGTATCCACTGGATACAAAGTCGTAATTAGCTAATATATCACAAAATTGACTTTTATTTATTTATGTGTTATTATCATTTTCAATATAATATTACAAAACAGTAATTGTTTTAAGCTTATCTACCCATAAAGCAATGCACCCAAATTCTTCATCCTGTTCAATACAATCTTTTTCCTGTGAAATGAATATCAACGCATGAGGACGGTTATTGTCATCTTCGCACGGCTGAATAACAATTCTGTATACAATTCCTTTGTATGTTTTATCATCGTCTGTGATAGCACATACTTTCATTTTTTCTTCAATAAACATATTTTTACTTAAGGAGATAACACCATGAAATGTAATGATTTTATTCCACTAATAGAAGATATGAAATTAAATAATATTGACAAAGAACACTATGCCTTTGATTTTAATGGCTTTAGATTTGATGTTATATTATCTATCACATATCACGGTTATGAAATTCTTGTTGCTGTACATACTCATAATTGGGGGTGTGTATTGAATATGAATAAATACTACAATGTTGAAATTCCTGATGAAGTCTACTTTTCACTTTGTAGACTTTTAAAACTGAATTGGAGTAAGAATCAGTTCAGTTCTGCTGTTTTTCTCCAACTCCTTTCTAAAAATTCACCTAAATTTTCTAAACGTACAGGTGTTGATTATCAGACTCTTAGAAACTATCTTCCGTATCGTCAGGTCGACGAAGCAGATAAGATATATTTTTGTGGTTGGAATGACCATAAAAAAGATAAAAGAAAAGCTCAAAACTTTGATAAGACGGAATTCTTCTTTGGAAAATCAATTGCTGATTACTGTAGAAAAAATAACATAAGTTCTTTATGGTCGGATATTCCAAGAAACGAGATTAACACAATCAATCCTTGGGAAAAGTAGTTTCATTTTAACCACTTTTTTATTCCAACTTCGTATCCAATGGATACGAAGTTGGATTTTTTTGTTTTCAAATATGTACGCACTTTACCGGAGCTTATTACTCCTCATCGGTTTCCTTTTTCTCATCGTTTTCATTGATTTCGATTTCATCGTCAAACTCAAAATCATCGTCATCATCATCTTCAACAGACTGATTTTTCTTCGGCTTAATTTTTAAGAAATAGTAAACGACAGCAATAACAACAATCGTACCTACCATTAATGCCCATAACGGAATACCCGTTGAATCTGAGGATGTATTTTTTTCCTCAGATTCTGTACCACTATCTACATCCGATGAAGTACTGTTGCTGTTGAGCATCTGATAATAATTATTTTCTCCATCCGAATCCGAATCTGAATAAAGTAATGTGAATAAATCGTAATCATCAACTTTGTTCAGGAAATAAACAGTTTCACGAGCATCTGCACCCTCTTCACCGTTTTCGGCGGCTTCGATTGCCGTATAATCGATGAGAATGTAGAAAATATGTCCATCCTTTGTAGTAACTGCTATAAACTGCATTTCGGATGAATCATAGATGATACGCTGTTCTCTTACAAGAGATAGATTACCGGAAGTATCATACTTGTCTTCACCGTAATAGTCGGGAATTGTAGATTGTTCGTCGGTATCAATACTTTCATTTTCAATAATTTCACTTACAATTTGACTTGCAATTACGGAAGTAACATCATCTTCCGTATCGGAATCATTATCAGAATCCGAAGCTCCATCAACATCTGTTTCTGACTTTTCTTCCGATTCAACCTCCGTTGTTGCATTGGTTGAATATTCTTCCACAGTATCAGTATCCGTTTCATCAGCGTAGGCTGTTGCCGCAGACGAACAGCAAAGTAATGCTGCTATAATAACCGCAAGAACACGCTGTCTGCTGAAAAGTTTTTTAAACATCATTAAAACCTCCTTGAGTTAAACCTAAATCCAACGAGCTTTTTACGCTGTCATCTCCTATAAGCTCACGAACATCTGAATTGCTCAGCCCCGACTGCTGTATATATGTTCCAAGCTCTAAGCTTTCCGAAATTTCCTGCATTGTCATCTTCGATTTTTTTACCAAAAAGAGAATTTCGTCATCTCTTAAATGGGCAATATCTGTATTACACTGCTTCTTCTGTGCTTCAAGTGTTGCTATTTTTTCATCAATAACAGCTATTTTTTTCTCAAGCTTTTTGATTTTACTTTCAAAAGTGTTTTTAGTCACTCTCTCGGTGTTTTTTTCTTTGTTATCTGCCGTGCCGGCATTAACAATACTTTCTGAATTATTCAAAATTATCCCTCCTTTAGTAGATAAGTAATCGTGGGTCAGTGTAGAACTTGTTGAAAACATTAGATTTCAACGTTATAGTGATATGTATATACTCTGTGGCAAAATTTGAGTTATTCGTGTTATCACACTGTTTTGAATCAGTAACATTTCCTATTACATCACCTGCACCAACAGTATCTCCTGCATTTACCATAGGTGACACGTTTTTATAGGTTATAGTAATTTGAAATTTATCAGTGTTTCCAGCATAAGTTCCAGAATAAAGAAGAACCTTATCCATACTAACAATAGTAATACTGTCACCGTCAATGTTTGTTACCTCACCATCGACCATCGCATAGATTGGTTCGGATACACTGCAGGAAATATCAAGTCCGTTATGGTGGTCATACTTGATATTACAGTGAGTACTGTTCCACTCGTCCACATCGTAACCGTAACCGTTATAGATACGTCCGTTTTCGATGAGCTGTGACATTGAATCATTTACAGGACTTTTCAAACATTGATGATTACCTTTGTAATTATGCTCCGCATCACCGACAAGCACCATAAAGTATTCTAACCGTTCACTTGCGTATGAAGTATTCGACAGCATTTGTGCGGCTGCTTCTTGAAAGCTGCAGTTGCGTTTGACGTTGTAATATAGAGATACCTCTTTTTTCCATTCGCTTTTTTGATAATAACTCACAAGACACATGTCAGTAAGATTGCTGTTCCAACTATATGTATCCGGCGGTGAAACACACCAAAGAATTTCTTGAAAGGACGGCTGTCCGATTTCACCCCAAAAGAACATTGTCCTTGGATTACCCTCACTACCCCAACATAAATCGCCATATTGGTCTGAATAATAAAAAGAGCTTCTCCAATTTACCGAACCATCTGAGAATTCCCCTAAAATTGATATGGTTTGCTCCTGTAAATACCATCCGGTATGAGCATTGTCGTTTTTGGCATCAAGTATCTCCAAGGTATTCTCATTAAAATGTATGTATTTGTTATCGGCAAACTTCTGTATTTCACTCGGAGCATTACGGTATTTAAACTCCGTATATGAATAACTGCCTGAAGATGAATGTTGAACAAGGGAATCACTATATATCGTATGATACGAATATGATATACTACCATCTGATTCAACTGTCGGTGTCGGTCTAAGCTCGTATCTGTCGAGATTTACCCAATGAGATTCATTAATATATCTGAATTCGAATGTGTACTCCAAATCAAAGAGTTCTTTCAGTAAATCCTCGGTTTCACCGGTGACTTCCCAATATTCAGGAGAATATGTTGTTCCGTTATTGCGGCATTCCTCTGCTTTATCGAAATCGTAATAATAAGCTGACAGAAAACTCCAAAGTATATATGG
>JBGVDU010000048.1:0-4941 GCA_045119555.1 Acutalibacteraceae bacterium
TTTTGTTTATAGAGCCTGCACAGGTAGAGGATAATTATGATGATTTGAGAGATATTTTCCATAATGTAGAGGTCAACAGCGACACAACATCAGCAAGCGATTCTGATTCAGCCGAGAAGCCCGACAGATTTGCACAGCTTCAGGCTATTAATCCCGAAATTAAGGGTTGGATTTATATTCCAAATACAACATATATTGATTATCCCGTGCTTGAGCATGAGGGTGACGGTCCTTATTCACAGTATTATCTCTACCGTGATTATAAGGGCAATGCCTCCAACTACGGCTCGGTATTCCTTGATTACCGCTGTGAAAAAAGCATAAATTCAAAGAATGTTATTCTTCACGGTCACAACATGGATAACGGCATGGTGTTCCACCAGCTTTTGAGCTATTCAAATTTAAGCTTCTATCAAAGCTCCCCCGTAATTCAGTTTGATACCGCAGAATACGATGCAGATTGGAAAATCATTTCCGTATTTAAAACAAACACACTTACTTCACAGGGTGAGTTCTTCAACTACCTCAGAGGCGAGTTTGACAATGATACGGACTTTATGGATTTCGTTTACAATGTCATGGAGCGTTCCCTCATTGATACAGGCGTAACCGTAAATGAGGACGACCAGCTTTTGACTCTTTCCACCTGTTCTTATGAATTCAATGAGTTCAGAACAGTTATTGTTGCAAGAAGAGTTCGTGAGGGTGAGGATTCTTCCGTTGACGTAGCAAAGGCTACAATGAACCCAGATGCAGTTTGGCCGCAGTGCTATTATGCAAGAAACGGCGGAACAATGAAGGAGCTTACAGATTTTGTCACAGCCTACAAGGACGGTGACGTAACATGGTATGACGGTGACTTTAAGCTTGACGGCAAGGATATCCGAAAGGAGGATTCCGATACCGACACAGACACTGATACCGAGGAAGAAAGCTCTGAGGAGGAAGAAGAGGAAAGCTCGGAGGAAGAAGAAAGCTCGGAGGAAGAAGAAAGCTCTGAGGAGGAAAGCTCGAAAAAGGAGAGTTCTTCAAAGAAGGAATCTTCTTCACAAAAAGAGGAGCCTTCAAGCGAGCCGGAATCTTCAGAAGAGGAAAGCGAATGGTACGATCCCGAGCCATCAAGCTCTGAGGAAGAAAGTTCGTGGTATGAGCCGGAGCCTTCAAGCTCTGAGGAGGAAAGCTCTTGGTATGAACCGGAGAGCTCAGAACCCGAGAGCGAATGGTATGAGCCAGCAAGCTCCGATTGGTACGAACCGAGTGACATTTATAGTGATGATAACGGATACACAAACTATGATGAGCCTACATACTATCAAATGTCATACTCAAACAGAAAATACGCCGACACTGTAACAAGGCGAGAATAAATGTAGATGTTCAAATTTTTAACAAATTAAATTTGAACCACCGAGGAATGCAGGGTCAAAAATCTGCATTCCTCTTTTTGTTTGCCTAAAGCAAATTCGAGTGTTTATAATTCTCCCCTATTATTGAGCAAAGTCATAAATTAAAGGCTTTATACTAAGCACCGTCTTGCAAAATTGCTCACTCGATGCTTTATCCACCTTTAAACGGTGTTTAGTATTACTGCTTTTGGAGGAATGAAAATTGAATTGCAGTATCATTTATTACATAGCGTACAAAACAGGCTATATTCAGCGAAATTTAAATAAAAAAATCAACACCGTCAAGGATTTAAATATTACTTCAACAGTTGCGGCAGTATCTGCGGAGGATTTATCCGAAAAAGTCAAGACTTCCTTGGAAATGAGTGATTTACTTATCGTAGTGGGAGGACTTTCAGCCTCTTCCGAACGAAACGTCATGACTGTGCTTTCCGATTATTTCAACGCAAACGCAATGGAAGTAACCTTCAATAAAAAGGTAGTAAACCCCGACGGCGGCAAGGACGGGTATCTCATAAAGAGCGGCAGTAAATATATAGCCGTACTCCCCGATGAACCCGAAGAAATAAACAAAATGGTCGGCAGTGAGCTTATGAAGAATATAGACATCACTCCCGACAACGCAGTCGATATGCCCGAACCCGTCAGAACACATTCCGTTGTATTCGCTCCCGAGCCCGACTATTCGCTCGACAAGCTGAGAAAGAAGAGAACGCCGAATATACTTCTTACCGTTTCTTTAACTATGGGTATTATAATAGTCTTGGCGGCGGCAATTTGGATATTGAGCCAATTTATGTGATTCATTGGAAAATTTCATGCAAAAATCAGCAACACAAATTTAAAAAATCCATACCGCAAAGCAAAAGCAATACGGTATGGATTTATTATTTTAAAACTGCATTTTAACTATCCAAAAATCAAACCATTTCAATAATCTTCTGCGGACACTGCTCGATACATTTGCCGCAGCCTGTGCATTTTTCGGGGTCGATAATTGCGTGGAATTTATCTACCCTTACCGCTCCGCTCTCGCAGACCTTTACGCACTTCATACAACCGATACAGCCTACCTTACAAGCCTTTCTTGTAAGAGCACCCTTGTCACAATTACTGCATCTTACACTTGCATGAGGCTTTTTCGGCTCAATCGTAATAAGCTTTTTCGGACAGGCATTTACGCACATTCCGCAAGCCTTACATACGTTTGAATTTACAACAGCCACGCCGTTACAAATAGAAATCGCATTGTACTCACAGGAATTAACGCAATCGCCAAAGCCGATACAACCGTATGAGCAATCCCCCATACCGCCGTAAAGCTGAGATGCCGCAAGACATGAATTTATGCCTTGATATCTCATGCCCTTTGAAGTGTTTTCATCATTGCCGAAGCAATGAACAACAGCTGTTTTCGGAACGCTCTCTATACCCTCTGCACCGATAATCGGAGCAATAGCATCAATCACAGCCTGACCGCCGGGGGAACAAAGACCAAGCTTAGCTTCACCCTTTGACAAAGCCGCCGCATAACCCGAACAACCCGAATAACCGCAGGCACCGCAGTTTGCACCCGGTAACAGCTCTTGAATCTGCACTGCCTTTTCGTCAACAGGAACAGCCATAAGCACAGACGCAACCGCAAGCACTAAGCCTACGATCAAACCTATAACAACGACTATAACAATCGCCATTAAAATACTGCTCATACTCTCTCCCCCTCCTTATGCCAAAAGTCTGTCAACAATGCCGTTAAAGCCGAGGAAAGAGCAAGCAACAAGAGATGCCGATACAAGTGTAATCGGCAGACCCTGCAAGCTTTTCGGAATGTCACAGGATTCCAAACGCTCACGCACACCTGCGAACATTACCATTGCTACAAGGAAACCGATACCCGCACCGAAAGCATTTACAAGAGATGCAATATATCCGAATGCAGGGTCCTCCGCACCCTTGTCAAGAACAAGCATTGTTACACCGAGCACCGCACAGTTTGTTGTGATTAAAGGAAGATATATGCCAAGTGCATTGTAAAGCGGCGGCATATACTTTTTGAGCACAATTTCAACAAGCTGTACAAGTCCTGCAATTACAAGTATAAAAACGATTGTCTGCAAATAGTCCAAATCCTTCGGAACGAGAATGTATGTGTAAATCGGCCATGTTACTGCCGTAGCCAAAACCATTACAAACGTAACGGCGGCACTCATTCCAAGTGCTGTGTCAAGCTTTTTGGAAACTCCAAGAAACGGACAAATTCCAAAGAACTTGCACAAAATATAGTTTTCGGTAAGTATAGCCGCAAGGAATATACCTACAAGCTGTGTCAAACTCATTGTGCACACTCCTCTCCACTGCTTGCCTTTCCGCATTTTCCGCTCATAGGACAAGAAGCACAGCCAACCTCTTCAGGCTTAACAGGCTTTGAATTAAACTTATTTGCAATAGCAATAAGCATACCGAATACGAAAAATCCTCCCGGCGGAAGTATGAAAATCAAAATGGGGTTACTGCCGAGAATCGGAATACTTAGTCCGAGCCATGAGCCTGCACCGAGAATTTCTCTGATACTGCCCATAAGAAACAATGCGGCGGTAAATCCGATACCCATTCCCAAGCCGTCCAAAATCGACGGCAGAACAGAATTTTTGCTTGCAAACATTTCCGCTCTGCCCAAGATGATACAGTTTACAACTATAAGGGGAAGATACACTCCCAAGGCATCGTTAAGTGCAGGTGCGTAAGCCTTAACTATCATCTGAACAATGGTAACGAACGCCGCAATAATTGTGATATATGCAGGAATACGAACCTTATCGGGAATTACCTTTCTCAAAGCCGAAATTACTGCATTGGAGCAAACTAAAACTACCGTTGCGGCTACTCCCATACCGAGAGCACTCGAAACACCGGTTGTAACGGCAAGTGTCGGGCAAGTACCGAGCACCAAGCAAAGCACAGGGTTTTCCTTTACTATACCTTTTGTTAATTCTTTAATAAGAGGTTTATTTTCCGCCATTACTCTACACCTCCGCTTACTTGATTATAAATTTCAACAGCTTGATTTACCGCACTTACAACGGCTCTTGAAGAGATTGTTGCACCTGTTACGGCATCTACTGTTGTACTGTCGGGATATTTGTCTGCGTCCTTAGATACTGCAAATCCGTTTTCAGCAGTATTTCCGCCAAACTGACCACTGAACTTATCCTCCGATGTTTTCGCACCAAGTCCCGGAGTTTCGTCGGAATTATCGTAAACATTAACGGCAATCACTGTACCGTCCTCGGCGTTAATGCCTGTCATAACCTTAATTTTTCCACCATAACCCGAAGCACTTGTGGAAATAATATAAGCAATGACATTGCCGTTTGAATCAAGTGCTGAGTAGCACAACGCACTGTCATCCTCTGTGGCTATTTCTTCATAAGAAACTGTACCCTCGGGAGAAACAGATTTCATTGACTCCTGACGGCTTTGTTGCTCGGCTTGAGCAATAGGCTCCTTTGTAACCTCGTTTGTTACCGCAAGAAGT
>JBGVDU010000049.1:0-1701 GCA_045119555.1 Acutalibacteraceae bacterium
AGTGCCCCTTTCCGCTGAGTGGAGTATAAGGGAGTTTCGCTCACTGCGGTGAGCGACCAAAGACGCTGTCTTTGGAATCTGCAAGCTTTTGAAAAAGCTTGAGCAAAACTTAAATAGGTGATAACCGAAAGATAAAGTGGGGAGAACCACTGTCAGCAGGTTCTCCCCATTCAAACTGCATGGAAATGCAAAAATTCCTTAGTGCCCCTCTCCGCTGAGTGGAGTATAAGGAGTTTCGCTCACTGCGGTGAGCGACCAAAGACGCTGTCTTTGGAATCTACAAGCCTTTGAAAAGGCTTGAGCGAAACTTAAATAGGTGTTATCGAAAAGTGTTGGTGTATAAATAATAGAAAGGAAGTGTAAAATTGATTACAGAAAAAATAACACAAAATTCAAAAACCGTAGCAGTGATTACAAGCGACGAAAAAATAATAACAGATGTTCAATCCGCTTTGGACTTGATTATGACTGCAAAATGGGAGTGCGGAACAAATCTTATTGCAATAGATAAAAACTCCGTTACCGATGATTTCTTCGTTCTGAGTGCGGGATTAGCAGGCGAGATTTTGCAGAAATTCATCAACTATCAAGCTAAAATCGCCATTTTCGGAGATTATTCAAAATACACAAGCAAGCCGCTTAAGGATTTCATCTACGAAAGCAATAAGGGTAAGGATATTTTCTTTGTTGATTCTAAGGAATCTGCCGTTGATTGTTTGGTCAAAGGCGAGTAAGCTTTTTCGGAAATAAAACCGATTTTATCTGTTGATTTTTAAAATTTTAAAATTGCTTGATTGCAATTCGGTTTAAGAATCGAAAGGGGAAAATGTTATGACAGAATGGGAAAAGCTGCAGGCAGGTCTAATGTATAACGATTTTGAAGATGACTTGTTTAGGCGTAGAATTACGGCAAAAAAGCTGTTTCGTGCTTATAATAAAACCGAAGATGACCAAACTCAGCTTCGCCGTGAATTGATGACAGAGCTTTTTGAGAGCGTTGGCGAAAATGTCTGGATTGAACCCGATTTCAGATGCGAGTTCGGTAAGAATATTGTCTTAGAAGATAATGTGTATATCAACTTTGGGTGTGTAATTTTGGATTGTGCGAGGGTTACAATCGGTGCAAATTCGCTGCTTGGACCGAATATCGGCATATATCCCGTAAATCACGCAACAGACGCACAAGAGCGGATTCACGGCGGCTGTTGGGGAAAGCAGGTGCATATCGGCAAACGTGTTTGGCCTGGCGGAGATGTAAAAATTCTTTCAGGTGTAACTGTCGGAGATGATACGATAATCGGTACAGGCAGTATAGTGACAAAGGATATTCCGTCGGGAGTTATTGCGGTAGGCAATCCGTGCAGGGCGATTAGAAAAATCACGGAGGAAGATAAGACGGATTATTTGCGAAATCTTGCGTTGAATAAATGATATTTGAAAAGTGAAGGATTTTTTAATCATAAATAAACTGCGTGCAGAACTTTTTATTCTGTGCGTAGTTTTTTTATTTGTGTATTGACATCGTATAAGCAGTGTTTTATAATATATCTTAAGATATATATCAAGCGATATGTAATTGAAATGAGGTTTTGCCAATGCCGCCCAAACAGAAAATAACGAAGGAAATGCTTTTGGAGCATGCTTTTAAAATCGCCGAGGAAGAGGGGATTTCCGCCGTAACCTCCCGTAGCGTTGCGAAGG
>JBGVDU010000050.1:0-4198 GCA_045119555.1 Acutalibacteraceae bacterium
CGGTGATGCTGTGATTGACGGTGCAAGCATTGTTAAGAATCCCGAGGAGGTCCGAAAGAAAATCGGATTTTTGACAAGCGAGCTGAAGCTTGAGGATTTTTTCACACCTGACTTTTTATTCGATTTTTTCTCCGATTTGCACAAAGTTCCTCCCGAGGTTCGAGAGAAAAGAAAAGAGGAGCTTTTTAAGCGTTTCGGAATAGATAAGTTCGCACAGGTCAAGGTTGCAAATCTTTCAACAGGTATGAAGCAAAAGGTTTCGATTGTTGTTTCTATCGTTCACGACCCCGATATAATTATCTTTGACGAACCGACAAACGGACTTGATGTTCTTACGGCAAAGACGGTTACGGATTTTCTGCTTGAGTTGAAGCAGAGAGGAAAAACCGTTATTGTATCTACTCATATTTTCAGCTTGATTGAAAAAATCTGCGACAGAGTAGGTATAATTATCAACGGAGAGATGATTATTTGCGAGGAGCTAAAGAGCCTTACAAAGCAAAAATCACTTGAAGATGTTTTCTTTGAAATTTACGAGGAAAGGGCGGGTAAAGAGCTGTGAGTGGTGCATGGTTTACTGTATTCAAAAAAGAGATGGCAAGATTCTTCGGTGATAAAAGACTGCTTTTCTCAACGGTAATTTTGCCGGGTCTTATGATTTATTTGATGTACTCCGTTATGGGTATGGCTATGAGCTCAATGCTTGACACGGAGGAATCCGTTTATAAGGTTGCGGTTGCAAATATGCCGAGTGCTTATGAGGCTTTTTTGCCGCAAGAAAGCTTTGAAATAGAGCAGATTTCCCCCGAAAGCCTTGAGGAATGTAAGAAAGAGCTTTCCGATAAAACTCTTGACCTGTGCGTGATATTCCCCGAGAATTTTGAAGCATCGGTTACTTCCTTTAACACAAACGACACCGACAGAGAAATTCCGAATATTGAGCTTTACTATAACTCCACAAGTGTAGAATCAAGCTCTGCATACGATTCGTTTGAGGCGATATTCAACGCATTTGAAACGAAGATAAGCAATGTTTTCGATATCAATTATGTCGAAAGCGTTGAGGATTTTCAAAAATATGACGTGGCTACCGATGCCGAAACGACAGGAACGCTGTTTGCATCTATTTTGCCCGTATTGCTTATAGTCTTTATGTTCTCGGCTTGTATGTCGCTTGCTCCGGAGAGTATCGCAGGCGAAAAAGAAAGAGGTACAATAGCAACCCTGCTTATCACGCCTATCCCGAGAAATCAAATTGTTATAGGTAAAATTTGTTCGTTGGCTTGTATTGCCCTTCTGAGCGGTATTTCAAGCTTTTTGGGAACATTCCTTTCAATGCCTGCGATGCTTGGCAGTATGAGTGACGAAATGTCGACACAATATTATACGGCATCTGACTATGTATGTCTTGTATTGTTAATTTTGTCAACAGTATTGTTGTTCGTAACAGCGATTTCGATTTTGTCTGCGTTGGCAAAGACAGTCAAAGAGGCTACAACGCTCGTAATGCCGCTTATGATTGTAGTAATGGTTGTAAGCTTTGCATCAATGTATTCAACAAGTGCAAAATCAGAATTTTTCTGGTATTTTATCCCCGTTTACAATACGGTTCAGGGAATGGTCGGAATATTCTCGTTTACATCATCACCTGTTAATCTTACAATATCTGTTGTAAGCAATATTCTTTTCTCATTGCTCGGTGTATTTGTACTTGCGAAAATGTTCAATAACGTAGATATAATCTTTGGAAAATAAATTAATTTTGAGAGGGTAAAAAAATGAAAATAAAAATGAGTATGCCAAAGACAAAAATGCTTGCAGAGGCGAAAAACAGTAAAAGCCATAACGTGGTTATAGAAATTCTGATTTTCATCGGAGTTTTCTTAATAGGCAGTGTTCTTCAAGCACTCGTAGTAATGGTTCCTGAAAATATTTGGCTTTTGAACAATCCCGATTATATGGAAATTGTTAATCAGTTCGGCAACGGTCAAATATCGCAGGCGGAAATGACAGAGCGTGTAATGGCTATTTCCGCAAATGTGCCTGACTTTCTTATGGTAATATCCCTTTTTGCAACTGCTTTGGCAACAATAACGGCACTTGTTTATTGCAGATGCTTTGAGAAGAGAAAGCTTGCAACGGTAGGCTTCAGAAAGAACGGTGCTTTGAAGGAATATTTGGTAGGTATGCTGGTAGGTACGGGCGTATTCTCACTTGCTGTCGGTATTTGCCTTGTGACGGGTGCTCTTAAGTTTGACGGCATTTGTGCGAGCATTGCTTGGGGCTACATCGGTCTTTACTTTATAGGTTTCCTTATTCAAGGTATGAGCGAGGAGGTTCTTTTAAGAGGCTACTTTGCAGTTTCTTTGTCAAGACGAATTCCCGTGGTTGCTGCAATAATCATATCATCGGTTGGCTTTGCTATGCTTCATTTGGCAAATAACGGCATAACTGTGCTTGCTTTCATCAATCTTACATTGTTCGGTGTGTTTGCCGCAGTTTATATGTTCAAAAGAGGTAACATTTGGGGCGTTTGTGCTATTCACTCTCTGTGGAACTTTGTTCAGGGTAACTTTTACGGTATAAGCGTAAGCGGTATGGATTCTATGGATTCCGTTATGAAGATGACTTCCGTTGACGGAAAGGAGCTTTTGAACGGCGGCTCATTCGGTCTTGAAGGAGGCCTCGTAGTTACGATAGTTCTTGTTCTGGGTATCGTTGTTATGCTTTGTACAAAGACAAAGACTTCTGAGCTTGCAGAGGAAAAGGAAGAGATTGTAACGGTTGAGCCTATTAACGCATAATTGTAAATTTTCGGCACGGTTACAGCGGTAATATTGATATTCTTTTAATGAGTAAAGTTTTAGTAAGATAGGAAGGTTTGGTTTTATGAAAAAAGTTTTTGGTTCGTTAGGAAAAGCACTTTTGTATTTCATTGCATATTTTGGTTTTCAATTAATTATATCTACCGTTATGGGTGTAATTTTTGCGGTAGAATGTATAAATCCAAGCGGTGAAATGGATATGGATAAATACATGCAGCTGATGAGTGAAAATATGTCGTTGATAATTATAATATCAGACTTGCTGGCATTGTTGGTATATCTGGTTGTTACATTAATCAGAAAGAAAAACATAATCAGAGAGATTTCCTTGAATAAAATGAAGCCTGTTGGTGTTGTTCCAATCGTTATAATGGGTATTTCATTCAATTTTCTTATTATGATGTTAATTTCTTGCCTGCCTTTTTCGGAAGCAATGCAGGAAAGTTATCTTGAAAGCAGTAGTTTAATTACGGGTTCGGTTGGAATTTTAGGTTGGTTTTCAACAGTGCTTATAGCACCGATAGCGGAAGAGGTTGTTTTCAGAGGCTTTATTTACAGCCGTCTTAAAGAAGGAACGGGAATAATTGCGGCAGTAATTTTAACATCATTGTTATTCGGTTTGATGCACGGAACAGTTATATGGGCAACTTACGCATTTGTTTTGAGCCTTATGCTGATTTTCGTGTCGGAAAGATTCCATTCACTTTGGGCGAGTATTATACTGCACATTTCTTTTAATTTCGTTGGTATGGCAATCAGTACATGGTCATCAATTTATGACAGCATAAATCCGATAGTAATATCAATCGGCTCGGCTGTTATATTCGTAATAGGCTTTGTGTGGTTTATAATGCTTACAAAAAAGGAAAAGCAGGTATTAAACACTTCGGTTATGGCAGGCTTTTAAAAGCCGAGCGATAAAACGAGCAATAAAAAAAGTGGAGAGCCGTTAAGTACGACTTTCCACTTTTGTTTATATTACGCTGCCTGTGCAAGCTCGTTTTCAATATGAGAAACAGCGTCCTCCACCTCTACACCAAAGGCATAGGCGTATTCTTCTCCGGCGATTTTTTCACAGAGTGCCAAGGCTCTTTCATCGGCGGCATGAAGCTTTTTTATTTTCTGCTTCAGCTCATTTCTTCTGATAACAATGCACTTAATTACCATGAGTAACTCACTGCTTAGTCCCTTTGCTATGATATCGTGGAATTTCTCATTCCTTGTACGGTCGTCCGATTCCCACTTTACTTCGCTGTTCTTTGCCGTTGTCATCATATTGTCGAGTGTTTCTTTCATCATTACAGGACGTAATTTAGACGCAAGCTTGCTGTTTTCTGTCGGAACATAAAGAGTGGATTGTGAACCGAAGACAG
>JBGVDU010000051.1:0-6476 GCA_045119555.1 Acutalibacteraceae bacterium
ACCCATCACTGACAAAACCGGGATTGCCGCTGTGAGCGAGCATTTGCCAAATCCCGAAAGGTCGTTAATCACTGCCGCTTTTTTGGTCATATTTTCTCACCTATGTTTCCTGACTGTCATTGATATTATATTACAATAAAACTGACATTTTTAAAATGGACAGTTTTTTATTTTTTGAGGAGTACAGATTTTACGACAATTTTTGATTTCAATAAAAAACCATATCTTCTGTACCTTTTCATTGAGTTTTTGAACATTATAAATTGATGATGTTAGGGCTTTTCAGATACGCCCTAAGATGAAAAACAAAAAAAGCATCGACTGCCGTCGATGCTTATGGGTCTATAATTTTTGATTAAGAAGCAAAACCTGATTTAACAAGATCTACCAAGCCATCCACTGCATCCTCTTCGTCTGCACCGTCAGCAAGGATTTTAATTGTTGTTCCGCCTACGATACCGAGCGAAAGAACACCCAAAAGGCTCTTTGCGTTTACACGTCTTTCCTCTTTCTCTACCCAAATTGTAGACTTAAATTCGTTAGCCTTCTGGATAAAGAATGTTGCAGGACGAGCATGCAATCCAACCTGATTTTCAACTAATACTTCCTTAACACACATTTTAGTAACCCTCTCTCCGTTTAAATATTAATGAAAAGATAATCTGTATAAGTCATCAACATCTATGCTTACTATTATATCACATTGGCGAACATCGTCAACAGTTATTTTTAAGTTTGGATTGATGAACTATTCAAAACAAAGTAAATTTAAGTTCTTTGTGCAAGTTATATAAAATAATTTTTACTTTTTGTACTCACTGGATAGAACAGATTCCGCAAGACTGCGTTCCTCGTCTGTTAAATCAGCCTTATTCAACAAATCGGGACGTTTTTGTGCAGTTCGTATAATAGATTGCTTGCGTCTGAACTCATCGACATTTTTATGATGACCGCTCATAAGTACCTCGGGAACCTCTTTTCCTCTCCAAACACTCGGCCTGGTGTACTGCGGATATTCAAGCAAGCCGTTGTAATGGCTTTCAAGCTCAAAGCATTCGTCATTTGAAAGCACTCCCGGTGCCATTCTTGCGAGTGCGTCGGCAAGAACGAGTGCAGGCAATTCGCCACCTGTGAGAACATAATCGCCTATTGAAATTTCCTCATCTATAAATTCTTCAATAAGTCGTTCGTCAACACCCTCATAATGACCGCAAAGCAGGCAGACGTTGTCGTACTGAGCAAGCTCCTTGATTTTATCCTGCGTGAGCGTCTGTCCTTGCGGTGACATATAGATGAAATGAGGACGTGCATCAACTTGCCTGCATATATCCTCAAAGCAAAGGGCAATCGGCTCTGCCATCATAAGCATGCCCATTCCTCCGCCGTACGTTGCATCGTCAACTCGTCTGTGCTTATCGAAAGCAAAATCACGCAGCTGGTGGCAGTTTACCTCAACAGCACCGCTCTTTTGTGCTCTGCCTATGATGCTTTCACCCATAACTGCTTCGCACATTTCGGGAAACAGCGTTATAATATCAATCCTCATCGTCAAAAATCCCTTTCAACGGTCTGATTTCAATAACTCCGCTGTCCGTATCGGTATTTATTACAACATCTTCAATAACGGGCAAAAGATAATTTTTGCCGTCATCGTCGGTTATCTGATAAACATCGTTTGCACCTGTTTTGATAACGTCCGTTACCTTGCCGTAGTTCTTTTTTGTGTCGATATCAACAACCTTGCAGTCGAGAATATCCTGTACAAAGAAAACGTCATCATCAAGCTGAACATCGTTGCGATTGATGTAAAGAACAGTTCTTCTCATAGCATCAGCCTGTTCAATGGTGTCAATGCCTTCAACCTTTATGACAGCAACATTTTTATGAGGTCTGCTTTGCTTAACCTTGAGAGTGTCACCGTTTTTAAGGTAAAGTGTTTTAAACATACACAAAAATTCGGGACTGTCGCACCATGGGTCAACCCTCATTTCGCCCTTTAAGCCGTGTGTGTTTACAATTTGTCCTATTTCAAGAAATTGCTTTTTCATAGTAATATATTCTGTCCTTTCGCACAAAATATTCATACCACTTAGAAAAATTGGCATGATATAAATTTGCTTGGATATTGCCTTTAATTCTATCATATATCTACAAAAAAATCAATTATTTATTTGTGTTTTAAACAAAAATCGGGGCAGCTTTTTTACAGAAAACTGCTCCGATTTAATTTAATAATTTTATTAAAATCATTTTCTCATATTCTTATGCTCATAGGGATTGTAATCCGAAAACTCTTCCTTATCATCGGGTATGTAGTCGTCGCTGTTTTTAAACATTCCACGTCCGGCAGAGTAGCCTTCTCCTCTAAACTTGTAAGAGCCGATAAAGCCAATGAGAATCATAACGCACAACAAAATAAACCAAACCACAGTCACACACCTCCTCTGTATTTAAAACAATTTGCCCTTTTATTGATTTGCTACATTATACTACGGAAAAGCAGAGCTTGTCAATAATTCGTCCTTTGCCGTATTTATGTAAAAAAATCACGAATTATCCTGTGATAATCCTTGATTTAAAGGCTTTTATTAAATTAAATGTGCATAAGATTGAAAATCTCTTCGATATCATCGGCACTGATTTTTACGGACTTTTCTCCCTGCTCTCTCAGATAAACCTTATATGAGCCTTCCTTTGCCTTTTTGGCAAATTCCTGAACGAGAGTTTTGGGCTCGTAGCCGTCAGTCATTGTGTAAGTGTTGTCGCTGTTGAAGAGCATTTTTCCTGCTGTGTTGTTATCTGCAAGGAAAATTGACTCAATCGGATTTTCGCCATCTTCCTTTGCAATGGAAATCTGATACTTAGCCTTAATCATAGTATAGATAAGGTTAGTGAACTCGTAGCTTTCCATAATTCCCATTTGCTCAAACTGCGACCTTGCCTCTTTTACAACCTTATCAAACATAAAGCTTGGCTTCCATTTGTAAACATTTTCTACGCCCTGCGGCAAAATTGTGGCAAGTCCCATAAAAGGAACTGTTCCGTTATTCATCATTACCGCCAATCCCGTAATTTGCTCTGCTGTAAAATTAATTTCCATAAACTTTCACCTCTCTGTGATTCCCTTGATTCATACCAAATAAAAATACAATTCCCATTCGTAAAATACTGTTTATTTTGTTTATTCACATTAAAAACAGGTTTACATGCTGTATTTTACCATAAACAAGTAAAAATTTCTACTAAATTTTTAACATTTTCTACCACTTTGTTTACTTTCATTAATATTGGTAAAAGGAAAGCATATTTTTTGTAAAATATGCTGCAAGCACTCACAGAGTAAAAATATATGTAAACATTTTAATTAATATTACAGTTGGCTTTTATAGATAAATTTAATCTTGCTTATACTGTCATAAGCACCCCGATAAACACCGGCATTTCCTCTTCGTAATCGTAAATTGCAAAAACAAACGGGCGGTCAAGCGTTACCTCGTAATACTCTCCGTCAACTGCGGCAACGGCATTTTCCTGCATAATAACTGCGGTTGACGCCGCTGCTTTTGTACCTTCTTCCGTAACGGAAATATGTGTATTGTGCAGAACATCGGTTACATGAATATTTCCGTCTGTGTTTGCAAGATTTGAGAAATCAGCTGTGTTCGGGTCAAAAGCATTTGGCATTCCCAAGTCGTATAAAATCTCGTTGAAATTTATTGAATCATCAAATTCAAACTTTGGCAATTTCGCAAAAACGGTTGCGGGTTTGGCACTATTCACTGCATTGGTAATGGTATCGTGTGCCATGGTGTTTATATACTCGTCAATGTCCGTACCCTCATTCGGCAAAAGTGCAACAAAGCAGTAGCGAGGCTCTTCGTATTCAACAGAACCGCCGTCAGCATATTCATTTTCGTATTGAATATTACCGTTGCCCTTGTAATCCTTAATAAAGCCTGTTGCATTGCCGTCATCTATGTAGTAGGCTTCTGTTGAACTCATAAACTCAGCATTGGTTTGATTGCCGAAATAATCGGCGAATTTATCGGTATAAACCTCATTGGAGGTGTAGGTATTTTCCCATTCTCCTTCAAAAGCAAGGGCATTGATAAGGCATGCAACGCTGTCTGATGACAGTTCATCAATTATTTTTTCAATCATACCGTCTGTATTGTCGCTTACCCAATTATTGATTTTCTTTACTGTTGAGTCGCTTATTTTTTCGGAAAAAAGCTGTGCATTATAATAATTCTCGCTTACATCGAAGAAGTTGTCGTTAAAGGTCAAATTATCCTTTTCAAACGCCCATACGGAATTTGCCATAGAAAGCTTGGTTACAACATCATCATAGTTCTTTGATTCTAAATTTGCTATGTAGTTATTAAAATAAGCGTTAAGCTCAGCTGTGTTAAGCTGGTCATAATCATCATAAACAACATCGCCCGTACAGTTGTAATAATAACCGCTCAGCACATCGTTTATCTGCTCAGCCGTTTTATCGTTTGCACCGTTGCTCAAAAGAGATAGGGCGGTGAATACGGAAATAGGGGATACAAGGGTGTTTTCTCCGCTTTCCTTTGAAGAATACATTTGCTTAAAAAGTATTGTTGAAAAGTCGTTTATTTTTGCTCTTACATCACTGCTAAGCTCATCTGTTAAAGCTGGCGATTGACTTGTCTGCGTGCTTGGAGTATCGCTTGTAGCCGTACTGACGGTATCGTCACCGATATCTTTAGCAGTTTCACAGCCTGCAAGTGAAATTGCCGCACTGCTTAAAATTAATCCGCACATAATAATGGATAATAATTTTTTCATTACAAATTTTCCTCCTTAATTTTCTGCATATTTCTAAATAACCGTCTTTAATTCATTTGACAGAAAATAGAAATCTTTACTCCTGCCCAAAAATAATTTCATTAAAATTGTTAAATGAAATAAAAAAGTTCTTCTCCTAATTCTACCACCTTTTAAAAATTGTTACAAGTTACTTGAAACAGAATGTGAAAAGTAGATTTTATATGTACCGATTCAACAAATATAGGCACTTATTTTTTACAAAAGAGTGCTTGTAAAAATGCACACCGCCCCGAGAGTTTCAAAGTGACTTTTGCCTTACTCAACCCACGGAAAAAAGGCTCAAAGAAGCGATTTTTCTTAAAGAAATTAAACTTTCTCAAAAAAACTCTTGACTTTTGACTTTTCCTACTATATAATGATAAACTGTATCATAATAGCGAACAGTATGCTATTATCAATTCTTCCGAAAATTTCGTATTGCAAAAATACTCATTAAACTTTGTTTTGGGATAGTTTTTTTGTGTATTTAACCAAATTTTCAGTGGAAAGAATTTTTGGTATGACTTGCTTTTGCAAGGACGTATTATTTAAGATTGGAGTGACAGCAAGCCTATGGTGAATGTAAAACCTGTAAAACTGGGAAATGCAACCCGTATGAGCTTTGGCAAAATCGACGAAGTTATCGGTATGCCTAACCTTATTGAGATTCAGAAGAAATCATTTGAATGGTTTTTGAATGACGGTCTTAAAGAAGTATTCAAGGATGTTTCGGGAATCAGCGACCATTCGGGAAATCTTGTACTCGACTTTGTTGACTATTTCCTCGACATCGAGCACCCAAAGCACTCTGTAATCGAGTGTAAGGAGAGGGACGCTACTTATTCGGCTCCCTTGAAGGTTACGGCACGTCTTATCAACAGAGAAACAGGCGAGGTTAAGGAATCCAGCATTTATATGGGTGACTTCCCTCTTATGACAGCCAGCGGTACATTTGTTATCAACGGTGCAGAGCGTGTTATCGTATCTCAGTTAGTCAGAAGTCCGGGCGTTTACTACAAAATGGACCATGACAAGACAGGTAAGGAGCTTTTCTCCTCAACCGTTATTCCTAACAGAGGTGCTTGGCTTGAGTACGAAAACGATGTAAACGACGTTTTCTATGTAAGAATAGACAAAAACAGAAAAATCCCCGTAACGGCATTTATCCGTGCGTTGGGTCTCGGAACGGACGAAGAGATTTACGAGTATTTCGGCGATGACGAGAGAATCAGAGCAACTATTGCAAAAGACGGCTGTCACAGCACGGAGGAGGGCTTAATCGAGGTTTACAAGAAGCTTCGTCCGAGCGAGCCTCCGACAGTGGAAAGTGCTCAGCAGCACATTGACAACCTCTTCTTCGACCCGAGAAGATACGATATGTCAAGAGTAGGCAGATACAAGTACAACAAGAAGCTTGGTATCTCTCACCGTCTTGTGGGACAGACTCTTGCACAGCATATCGTAAACCCGAGAACAGGCGAGCTTATCGCTATGGAGGGTGACGTAATCGACAGAGAAAAGGCTTTGGAAATTGAGAATGCAGGTATCAGAGAAGCATTCATCAAGCTTGACAACGACAAGGTTATCAAGGTTATTTCCAACGGTATGGTTGATTTGTCCAAGTACGTTGACTTTGACAT
>JBGVDU010000052.1:0-3355 GCA_045119555.1 Acutalibacteraceae bacterium
TACTGACAGCGGCAGTTATCGGCAGAAGTGCCTTTCCTGCCGACTCAACCTTTGAACCGAACTCCTGCATTTGCTGACCGTAAGATGCCATTTTTTCTAATGATGCAGATGTTTTTCCCGATTCCTCCTGTAAGGATTGCAGGTTCTGTTCGGTTTCAATAATCTCACGCTGCAAAGCATCATATTGCTCAGATGAGATTGGATTTCCGAGTTCATCGGATACTTTTTTGGTATCTTCTTTGAGATTCTTTAACTTCTCTGAGGTTTCCTCGATTTCCTTTTGGAGCTTATTATATTCTTCTGTGTCAATATTACCGCTTTTGCTCATCTCATCGCTTTTGGCTTTGAGGTCTTTGAGTTTAGCGGAGGTTTCATCAATCTTGGTTTTGATTGGATCAAACTTTGCCTTCCACTCATCATACTTATCCTTATTTTTTACAACCTCTTCCTGAGCCTTTTTAAGAGTATCGAGCTTGTCCTTCGTTTCCCCGACAGCCTGTTTAAGGAGCTTTTGTTTCTGCGACAGGAGCTCTGTGTTTGTGGGGTCGAATTTCAAAAGCTTTTCAACGTCCTTAAGCTGCGACTGAGTTGAACTGATTTGTGTGTTTACACCTTTTAAAGCTGTTTGAAGTTTTGTTGTATCACCGCCGATTTCAACTGTTATTCCCTTGATTCTGTTTGCCGTAATGTTCACCTCCCCCCCTCATTACCGAAAAATAGACATAAAAAATGCCCGGAGGTTAGTCCGAGCATAAAAATCATTTTCGTTGTATATAGTTAAACCGCATCATTACTTTTCAGCAGGCTCCCACTTGCATCTTACGGGAGATACAATCGAACCCTCTTTCTTCATTGCAGTCATCGTCTTATCAACAACTTTTTTGTCAAGTCCCGTAAGCTCTGCAATTTTTCCTGCATTAAGCGGCTCACCGGCTTTTTTCATTGCTTCAAGAATCAAATTTTTCTCGTCCATTATAATCACCTCCGTCCGTTTATCGACAAAAGGATTATAACACAGCTGCGATTAAAATTCAACAAATAGTTATACTAAAAAGCGTCCATATCACTTTGGTCACCAAGTATTGCATAGCCTTTGTATTCGTCATTTCTGCTTTCAATGTACATATCATTCACCATTCCGATAGTCAGCAAATCAAGATCACTCAGCGACAAACCGATTTGCAGACATCTGAGCAAAAATAGCGGTGTTGTCATTTCTCGCTCACTTGATCTAAATTTTTTTTAGATTCCACATCGGTCTGTACGTTGAAACCCCACAACTCAATTATCTGCGGAAGTATCTGATAAATTGAAAAGGTCGAGAAATTATCAAGCCACTCTTCGGGAGTATCGGGAATAGTCGGGTCTGCATATTTTGCCATAATGTAGGCAATATTCTCGAAAATCTCAAGTGACAATAAGTCAAGATTAGAGTTGTTTTCGTCGCTCTCTCCCACACTCTTTTCAAGATGCTGAAGATCTCTGTAAATATCTCTGCGAAACTTGATTCGGTATATTCTCGGAATTGCGGCGGACGCTTTGAACGGAACCTGTTTACCGTCAATTTCAATCATCTGTTTTATCATCGCTGTTAGCCCTCCGTTGTTGTCGTATTTGAATTTGAAACTGTTTTGCTGGGAATATATACGTTCTTAAACCAATTCGTGTATGTACTGTTTGCGGTATTATCGCCTGTTTTTGCCTTTACAATGCCCATTGCAAGCGGAGATGCACTTAGGCTCAGAGTTTCTGTCTGTACCTCTTTGCTCTCTTCATTCGTCTTTGACTCAATCTTCGGGCGAGATACGGAGCAGTTATACAGAACGTGCTTAATCTGTTTGACATCACCGTCAAAACGAAACAAAAGTGCAAACTTTGTAAATTCTACATCTGCAAACTCTACCAAAACCTTGTTTGTGTCTGCTGTTTCCTTCAAAATATCGGTTCTGAACGATTCGGGTATAAGGGCAAGCTCCAAGTCGCCGGTGTAGCCCATATTGTTTGAAACAGTATAATATTCTATCCCATCAGCGTAGAACGGTTTCTGCTCGCCGTTAGGATCAAGACTGAGCGACACGGCACCGGGAAGTGCGACAGGTTTACCGTATTCTGCAGTATCTATGGTGTTTTTTATAAGCGGTGCATAATAAACATCACAAAGATTGAATTTAACCTTGTTCGGCATAATTTTCTACCTCCAATTCGAAAGTGTAAATAACTTCATACAGCTTTTCGCTGTCAATCCAAACCTCGGATTTATTGTAAAAGATATTGTTTTTATTAAGAACATCTTCCACTCTGCTCTCCAAAGATCTGTCTTTTTTATCGGTATAAAGCTCAATGTGAACAACGCTTAATTTATGATATACAGTGCCGTCTGCGGAAAAGTTTTCACTTCTCGGCAACAGATAGCAAATAAACGGCGGTTCGGGAGATTCACCTTCCGCAAAGTGATCGTAAGCAAAAGGTACACCGATTTCATTGAGTATGCTGACTATTTTATCCACGCTTAATGCTCCTTTCAATTTCATCTTCAAGCTGCTTAATCCCGACTTCCTCGGCAGGTGCTATGTGCGGAATTGCCTTAGTTCTTCCGCCTTGACGCAAGCAATGCCCAAACTCCAAAAGGTGTGCAAGCTGATATTTGTTTCGTGAATGGACCACCATTTCCAGTGTATGAGAACTTTCACGCACCTTTTTTGTAGTCCAGCTTTTTGCATAGTCACCGCTCTTTTTCGGTGCATTGTTCTTTATTTCACGTTTAACGGTACTGCTTGCTTTTCGTACAGCCTTTTTCACGCTATCGGAGGTAACCTCGGCATATTCTTTTAAGCCTTTCATAACTTCGTCTGCAAGATTATCTATTGAAATACTGCTCATATCTTACCTCCTCACTCTCCTGCATTTAAATTTCACTGCTTTCTTTTTGTAACTGAAATGGTCTATAGAAACAATATCGTACAGTTCATCATTGAATAGGATTCTGTACTTTGTACTGCTCACATCAGCAATTTTCCGACAATATCGAACAGTAAAACATATCTGTACATTTTCTACCGTTTCCCCAACAACTGCTTGTTCTGTACCTCCCTCACCGCTAACGGTTGCATAGCAAGAATAGTAATCTTCCCAAGAGTTAGCGTGATTACCGATTTTGTCGATAACCACGTCATTCTTCTGAAAAGTAATTTTAACATTCATAGCAGAGATGTTCATCAAAAATCCTCCGTTCTGTAATTTGCAAGCAAGGCTCTGAGAGTGAGTTTAAGCTCACTGTGATTGGCTTTTTCTCTGTTTTCATAGAGATATGCAACAGCATACATCACTGCAATTTTGTATGCTTTCTTATCGGATT
>JBGVDU010000053.1:0-4610 GCA_045119555.1 Acutalibacteraceae bacterium
TTTTAAAGGCAGGAGCGATATGTTTACCTTTATAGCGGCTATCGCAAAGCATACATATTACAGATATTTGAGAAAAAACAAGCATCACAACAATGCGGTAAGCCTTGTTGATGTTGCGGAATTTTTGGGTGATGTTGAGGACAACGATCCCGAATACATATATGAACGCACGGCGGAACAGCTTAATGTGCGTGATGTTCTTGATAAAATTCCCGAAAAGCATCGAGATGTGATTATATACCGAATTTACGCAAATATGTCGTTTGCACAAATTGCAGATGCGATGAATATCACCGAAAATTCAGCAAAGGTAAAATTCTTCAGAGGAAAGAAAAAGCTATTGGAGGAATTGAAAAATGGAGATTACTTGTGATATTGCAATGGATTTAGTGGAACTGTACACCTGCGGTGCGGCGAGTGAGGACAGCTGTGAGGCGGTTAAAAATCATCTTAAAACCTGCAAGGAGTGCAGACGTTTTTACGAGGGATATAAAAAGAGCATAAAGGAAGAAAAGGAAGGACCGACAAGCTATATAAGAATAGAAACCGAGCCTGAAACAACAGACGAACTGCTCACCGAGAGTGTGAGAAAGCTTTCAAAGCGTTTGAGAAAAAGAAAAATTGTTTCCCGTGTTACCAATACTATGCTTTTAACGGTTGGTGCGGCACTTGTTATAACAGGGGTAGCCACTTTGTTTGATGATAAGGAGAAAAAGTAAGGGGCAAGCGTTTATGACTGTTATTGAATATGGAGTTGAGAATAAAGATGTAATTATTCTCTTGCATGGCGGTGGCTTATCTTGGTGGAATTACAAGGAAGAGGCAGAGCTTTTGCAAGAGCGGTTTCATATTGTTATACCTGTGTTGGACGGTCACGCAGATAGTGACAAGGATTTTATAAGTATTGAGTATAATGCTAAAGAAATTATTTCTTACATAGATGATAATTTTGGAGGTACCGTGCTTTTGATAGGTGGATTGTCATTAGGTGGACAGGTGTTGGTCGATATTTTGTCACAGCGAGAGGATATTTGTAAATATGCAATTATCGAAAGTGCGTTGGTTATTCCAATGAAGTTTACATATTGTATGATTAAACCGACATTTAGTATAAGCTACGATCTTATAAAAAGGAAATGGTTTTCAAAATTACAGTTTAGTTTTTTGAGGATAAAAGATGATTTATTTAATGCGTACTATCGTGATACGTGTAAAATCAGTAAAGAAAATATGATTACGTTTTTAAAAGCAAATTCAAGTTATTCAATAAAATCGGACTTGAGTAAAAATAAGGCAGAGGTTGCAATTTTTGTCGGAGAAAAAGAACAACGCAAAATGAAAAAATCCGCTGAAAGAATTAGCAAAATGATAAAAAACAGTACACTAACCGTTTTGAAAAACAGTTATCACGGAGAGTTCAGCATAAACAATGCAAAAGACTATGTTGATAGCATTTATAGTTTGGTTGGTTAGTCAATTATAAAGGAGGAATATTATGGCATTTATGTCATTATTTTTGGTGTACTTGGTAATAACTCTTATAGTAGTCTTTGTTGCAACCACTGCTTCTATTGTGCTGTTTATAATGTCTGCTGTTATGAAGAAAAGACGGCTTTCTAAAATTAGATATGCAGAACAGGTTGGTGATTATAGTTTCAAAGCAAAGAAAACGTACCTAATACCAAAGGCTTTTGGATTTGTTTGTTTAGTACCGCTTGTTTTTTGTGTGGGTGTTATACTATATGCTGTTATTACTATGGAGATTCAAAACAGCACATCACTTTATTATAATGTGATGAATTTAAACACAGAGCGGATTCAAGAAATTATAGATAGCGGAGTATCTCCCGATTGTACAGAGGAAAGTAACGACCCTGCAACTGACGGCGAAGAAACCTTGCTCTATCTGTTAGCTCAAAAGAGACTTTATTCGCAGTTTCATATGGATGATAAATCGTTTGAGTATAAGAACGAAAAAACATTAGAAATGATGGAACTGCTTATACAAAACGGTGCAGATGTAAATTACGTTACATATCAAGAGGACAAAAATAACCCAAACCACAGCTATGAGGATGAATACTCCATATATTATGTAACAGACCAATGTGGTTGGACTCCTCTTATGGTAGCAACCTATTATGGAGATTTTGATATGATAAAGCTGTTGGTAGAAAACGGTGCAGATGTTAATGCCGTTGACTACTGTGGTTACAATGTAATAAACATTCTTGCGGATAATCTTGATGATGAAAGGGGTTATGAGATTCTTGAATATTATCTTGAACTTGGTGTAGACCCGAATCACGTTACGAATTTTCATCAAACGGCTTTTTGGCTTGCAGAAAGACAAAGGTCGGGCAGTGAACCGCTTGAAAATGATAAAATATATGATACATTGGGAAAATTGTTCTTGGAGGAAAATTTCGAGAATTAAATAATTTAAAATTAATAATATTATAATAAAAACCGTAGGAATTGCGTCCTACGGTTTTTGAATTTTTTATTGTAAAATAATTACATGCTTTCGGGTACGGTAATCTTGAACATTTCGAGTACATTTTTAATAACAGACTTAACAGCCAGGCAGAGGTTAAGTCTTGCCTGCATAAGGGAATCGTCCTCACCCTTAACTCTGCAAGCGTTGTAGAACTTGTGGAAGAGTGTTGCAAGCTGTGTTACATAACGTGTAATTTTTGTTGGGTCATAACTCTTTGCGGAGAGAATAATTTCTTCTGTGTAAGATGCAAGGTGAGTGATAAGCTCAATTTCTTCGGGAGCGTTCAAAAGCTGTAATTCCTCATCAGTGCATTCTCTCGGAGAGATACCCTCAGCGGCAAGAGCCTTAACGATACTGCAAATTCTTGCGTGTGCGTACTGAACGTAGTAAACAGGGTTTTGGTTATCCTGTGTTACAGCCAAGCCGAGGTCAAAGTCCATCTGAGTATTTGCCTCACGAGTGTTGAAGAGGAATCTTGCGGAATCCACGGGAACCTCATCAAGCAAATCGCCAAGCTGAATAGCCTTACCTGTACGCTTGCTCATTTTTACAAGCTCGCCGTCACGCATAAGCTTAACTAACTGCATAAGCACAACGTCAACCTTGTCGCCGTCGTAGCCGATTGCATTCATTGAGCCTTTAAGTCTTGCAACGTGACCGTGGTGGTCTGCACCCCAAACATTGATAAGTGTGTTAAAGCCTCTGTCAAACTTGTTTTTGTGATATGCGATATCGGCTGTGAAGTAGGTTGGATTGCCGTTTGCACGAATGATAACGTCATCTTTAAGCTCGAGTTTTTCAATTTCTTCGGGAGTTTTGCCCTGCTTAGTGAGAAGTTCGGTTACAACCTGCTTGTTTTTATACCAAACAGCACCGTCCTTTTCATAAGTAAGACCCTTTTCCGTAAGAATGTCTACAACTTCTTTAACTGCACCGCTGTTGTGGAGCTCGCTTTCAAAGAACCACTTGTCATATTCGATTCTGTACTTCTTCATGTCAGCCTGCATTTTTGCAATGTTTTTCGGAAGTGCAAAGTCTACAAGTGCCTTTTTGCGGTCGCTCTCATCGGAATTAATTAAATCCTTGCCGTTTTCTTCTATATATAGCTTCACTGCATCAATGATGTCAACGCCCTGGTATCCGTCCTCGGGGAATTCGATTGAATCGTAGCCGTTAACCTCTTGAATGAATCTTGCGTTGAGTGAATTTGCAAACTTTTCAATCTGATTACCTGCATCGTTTACATAAAATTCTCTCCAAACGTCATAGCCTGCCTTGTCGAGAACTGCCGCTAAGCAGTCACCGAGAGCACCGCCACGGGCATTACCCATGTGCATAGGTCCTGTCGGATTTGCGGAAACGAATTCTACCATAACCTTTTCGTTCTTGCCGAAATCGCTGTTGCCGTAGTTGTCGCCTTCTTTTGCAATTTCCTTTAAAACGTCCGAATAATATTTCGGTGAAAGAAAAAAGTTGATAAATCCCGGCCCTGCAACCTCACAGCGGTCGATATATGTTTTTGAAAGGTCGAGATTGTTTACGATTGCAGCGGCTATTTTAGCCGGAGCCGTTCTGAAAACCCTTGCACAAGCCATAGCGACATTAGTTGCGAAATTGCCGTTTTTCTTATCGGCAGGAACTTCAATAACGAAGTCGGGAAGCTCAGCTTCAATAAGCTCACCTGCGGAAATCGCTTTGTTTACGGCTTCGATTACGGCGGTCTTTAAATCTTTAACCGCATTTATAGCTGTTTTAGACATTTTTATTTCTCCTTTTCAGCAAGAACAATTTCCATGTGGTTTTCACTCTGAAAGTCGGCATTGAAATCTATTGTATAATCAATTTCAATTTTACCGCCGTTTTCGTCAAGGCTGTGCGACATTGACTCGGTGTAAATTCCTATTGACATACTGCCGATAGGCGTTGAGTAAAAGCACTGATGACGTTTACCGCATTCGAGAATCAGCTGACTGCATTTATCCGAATCGTTTTTAGTCAGAGTAATTTTGTTCTTGCCCTCAATCTTGATTATATTAACTATGTATTGTTCTCCGTTGTCGGGGTTGTATTCTCTGTATGTTATGAACTTCTTGCCGTTTTTCTCCATGTA
>JBGVDU010000054.1:0-4817 GCA_045119555.1 Acutalibacteraceae bacterium
ACGGCATAATGATTACGGGCACAAGGCTTGCGATAACGCCGAGCCATTTCCAGTTCTTTTTTATCTTACCGTAAGCGGTAAGCGGACTTTGCTTTGTTTTTCTGCCTATTGCGATTTCGGTAGTCAAAAGTGTAAAACCGAAGGTCAATGCAAGTATGATGTAAATTACGAGGAATAATCCTCCTCCGTCCTTAGCCGCAAGATACGGAAATCGCCAGATGTTACCAAGACCAACGGCACTTCCTGCGGCGGCAAGAACAAAGCCGATTGACCCTTTAAAGGAATTTCGTTTTGTGTCTTTTTCCATTAAATTAAAATCTCCCCTCTAAAAATTTTTGTTAGAAACGGACTTATTCAATGATAACATGAAATGCTGTTTATGGCAATGATTTTTGAGTTGAAATTTGAAAAAAGGGGAGTTAATTCCGACACAAAAGGATTTTTAATGTTTTTGTGTCAACTCATTTGACGAATAATATTTTTACGGCGGAAAGTTGTTTTGATTTAATTTAATTATATTAAGCCAATAATAAATTCAAAAAGAAATGCAGCGGCGGCGGAAATTGCCGTTGGCTTTAATATCCAATTTACAATGTCGATGTCGATTTGAGCTACTTTAATAAGTCTGTACGTTGAGAGCGTGGAATTTAAAATTGCACTTACAAACATTATTATAATAATTGCCCTTATGCCGAGCCTTGGAATAAGAAGCAGTGCCAAAAGAACTCGGATTGATGAATCTATAATATTGTATGTGAAGTAGTGAAGCTGTTGATTAAGACCCTTAAGCATTCCGTCAACAACATGGTCAAGATACGAAAAGGGTACGGTAAGTGCAAGAATTTTGATGTACATTCCCACATCCTCACGATTATACAGCAGTATACCGAGTTCGTCCGAGAATGTCAGAAAAAATACCGTTACGGGTATGATGAACATGAAGGTTGCTTTCAGTATTCTTTTTGCCATGTGTGCGATGCCCCGAACCCTGTTGTTCGCCCGTGCCTCGCTCATTTCGGGTATCATCAGCATGGAAAAGGACGAAAGAAAAACAGACGGAAACATCAAAACAGGCATTGCCATTCCCGTAATTACTCCGTACTCTTCAAGTGCCCTTGTGGAACTAAAGCCGTACTTTTGCAAGCCCGAGGGGATAAGTGCGTTTTCTATCATGCTTAGTCCCGAACGCAAACATGAACTGCCTGTCACGGGAAGTCCGATTGACGCAAGTGCCTTAAAAGTACCGTCAGCCTTTTCACTTTTGGCTTTATATTTTGAAACATCGAGCCTATAAAGCACAACGGAGTAAATACAGCTTGCCGCTTCCGAAAGAGTTGTTCCCAGTGCCACGGCACAGCAGGCATATTCAAGACCCTTAGCGGAAAACGGAGTGATTAAGCTCATGCAAATAATGATTTCTATTATCTGTTCAAAAAGCTGTTCACTTGCTGTTTTGATAACCGTACGCATGGCTATGAAATACCCTCGCAGGCTTGCCGAAATTGCCATGAACGGCAGACTGAAGGCGAGTATCTTTAAGGATAAAATAGTTCTTGCATCTCCCAAAAAGCCTATGCCGATATTTTTTGCAAGCATAAACATCAGCATACCGACGGTTGAACTTAATATTACCGCAATTATTACGCACAAGGTTACTACTCTTTTTGCGGCTCCGTATTTTCCTTTAGCCGTAGCATCGGTTACCATTCGAGTTACCGCAAGGGTAATTCCCGAGGTTGCAAAGGTTGTTGAAAAAATATATACCGTTGAAACAAGACTGTATATTCCCACACCCTCCGCACCGATTTTGGAGCTTATGTAGATATTGAAAACTACGGCTATTATTCGAGTAAGAAATAAAGTTGCGGTCATAAGCAAGGAGTTTTTGATAAATCGCTTTTTAAGCAAAGCTTTTGCACCACCTTAATTTTGTCCTTTTTAAATTTATATGATTAAAAAGCCAATTTATAACAAAGCAAAATAATTACAAACTTTCGCAATGCCGACTAAAACCCTTGCACAATTATTTCCTCTGTGATAAACTGAAATTATTGATTTTTCAGTAAAAATTAAGGGGAATGTTTACCCAAGAAGAGGCACAATATTATCATAATAATTGTTCCGAATACTTTGATGAATTAAACACATCGTTTGATATGTATAACAGAGTAAAAGCATTTGGTAATTTTCAAAGATAAAATAATTATTAATATAAAAATATACTGTCGGGAGGATTTTTTTATGGCAAAGAAGGCTTTAATTACAGGAGCAAGCTCGGGAATAGGCAGAGATATAGCAAGGCTTTTGGACGCTCAGGGCTATGAGCTTATACTTGTCGCAAGAAGAGAGGACAGGCTGAAGGCTTTGGCAAACTGCCTTGACGGAACACCGAAAATTATCGCAATGGATATAGGCAGTGCGGAGAAAGCGAAGGAATTGTACGAGATAACTAAGCACGAAAATATAGATGTTCTTATAAATAACGCAGGCTTTGGCGTTTGGGGCGGTTTTACGGAAACCGATACGGAGCGTGAGGTCGAGATGATTCGCCTGAACGTAGAAGCTATGCACGTTTTGTTTAAGCTTTTTTTGAAGGATTTCAAGGAGCGAAACAACGGAAGGATTCTTAATGTAGCATCGGCGGCGGCATTTGCTCCGGGGCCATATATGGCGGCTTATTATTCAAGCAAGGCTTATGTTTTAAGACTTACTCAGTCGGTTGCTTATGAATTGAAGGAGGATAATGTCAATGTTACGGTATCTGCTCTTTGTCCCGGCCCTGTAAGTACGGAATTTAACAATGTTGCGGGTGTTCGTTTTGCGATGAAGCCGCTTTCAAGCAAGTACGTTGCAAAATATGCGATCAGAGAAATGAATAAGGGCAAAACGGTTATTATCCCGGGAGTGACCACGAAAATTGCCGCTGTGCTTTCTAAGGTAGCTCCGTCGTCCGTTGCTTCTGAGGTTACGGCATACATTCAAAAGAATAAAGGACGATAATATACAGGTGAAAATGCGGTGATGTTGTGGTGATGATTAGAAAAAAACACAAAATATATGTCAGTTTTATTGTGATTTCGTAGATATGACTAAAAAGGCAATGTAAAATTTGGTAGGTTTTACATTTTACATTTTCTTTATATTTCCAATAAAGAACTAAACTTTCCTTTATCTATTTTATAATATTACCAGTAATGGTAGGCAATAGCTCGTGATTTTGTAATTGTCACCAAAATTTAAGGAGGAATTAACAATGAGAAAGCTCCCTAAGAAGCTTCTTAGTTGTATGTTGATGCTTGCGTTGCTCGCATCTGCCGGAGTTGCCGCGGCTCAGACAGCTTCTATTGATGCCGGTGCGGCTGAGGTTGTAAGCGAAGAGTCAAAGGCATCGGGTATTACAATCCATTATAAGGACGATGAGGGTAATGCTCCGAATATTTACTATTGGAACTCCTTGCCCGAGAATATAGAGGTTGATTATCCGGGTGAGAAGATGACTTCCGACTCTTCACAGGGTTCAGGTTGGTATACTTACTCTTTCCCGAGTGTTTCAAAAATTAATTTCCAGTTTATCGTTGACGGCGAGCAGTCTGCCGAGATGACAAAGGGTGCAGAGGGCGAGTATTGGTACAAGAACGGCAAGTGGTATTCAAAGAACCCCGAGCTTGTTGATGATTTAGAGCGTACCGATATGCGTCAGGAAACTATTTACTTTGTAATCACAACTCGTTTCTACGACGGTGATACAAGCAACAACGTTCATTGCTGGGACGATGCAAAAGCTAACAATCCCGATTCCGACACTCCTTGGAGAGGTGACTTCCAGGGCTTGATTGATAAGCTTGACTACATCAAGGCTTTGGGCTTTAGTGCAATTTGGATTACTCCTGTTGTTGAGAACACCTCCAGCTATGACTATCACGGCTACCACGCAAGCGACTTTTCAAAGGTTGACCCACGTTACGTGAGTGAAGGTGCGACATATCAAGACCTTATCGATGCTGTACATGCAAAGGATATGAAGATTGTACAGGACGTTGTATGGAATCACACATCTAACTTCGGTGAGAATTTCCTTGCTCCGATGTTTGATAAGAATTACGACACACTTCAGGACCTTGGTTCAATCGACTGTCTGACTGTTAAAGAAGGCTCAACATTGGCTAAGGCTTATCCGAACTATGACTCGCTCCAGGGCGATCCTCAGTATCAGGCAAGACTTGCTGTAATGAAAGAGGACGCAAACGATACAAACAACTACTACCACCATGACAAGTCTTTGAGCTACGGTACATACACCGAACAGACTGGTCAGATGGCAGGTGACTGCGTTGATATCAACACAGAGAACCCTGTAGTTGCAGAGTATATTGTAGATTCATACAAGCAGTATGTTGACATGGGTGTTGATGCGTTCCGTCTTGATACAGAAAAGCACATCAACCGTTGGACACTCAACAATGCATACTTCCCGGCATTCACAAGCGTTGATAACTTCTACATCTTCGGTGAGGTTTGTTCCCGTCGCCGTGAGGTTATAAATGAGGGCGGTTTGTCCGACTCCTGCTGCTTCTATACTTGGACAGAGCCGAGCAGTTCTCCGACATGGAGCACTTCGGACTGGAAATCAAACTACGATACAGCTATTAACCAATTTAATACATATAACGTACAATCAATGGACAGAACAAGTGACAATGCTTTCTTGAACGGTAACTCCTACCACGAGCCCGATTACAGCGAGTGGAATGGCACGGGTACTATCGACTTCCCGATGCATTGGAACTTCTACACAGCTCAGAATGCGTTCAATACTG
>JBGVDU010000055.1:0-2618 GCA_045119555.1 Acutalibacteraceae bacterium
CAAGAAAAAAACCGCAACATTGTCAATACAGGGAGAAGCTGAGAACATTTAACATTGTTAACTGTTAACAATGTTATTATAAACCATTTCCTTTCTAAAATCAATGAACAAATAATTAAAATTTTTCTTACCAAATTTGTACAAGTGATATAATTGGGTTGAATTTATCTCCTTTTGCTTAATTTTCTTTATTTTAATAAAATCTTGTAAATATCATAAAATTATCGGTACTTGCTTCAAGCTTACGGTTAAATTAAAATTATTCACAATATTAAAAGACATAACAGACCTTAAATATTAAGGGGAGCTTATCCCCTTAATCCCTAATCAAAATTATCCACAAAATGAATTTTTAAAAATCCAATAATTCATAATCATAATCCAACTCCTCCTCAGGCTCTGTGCTTTCACATTGCTTTTTGTATGGGCAATTCAAGCACCCTTTATGTTTTCTTTTCCTCTCGCTCCTAATTACAAAGCCTGCAAAGGTGACAAGCAAAACAAAAACAGCGGCAATTATTATTATTGCTGATATTGCCATAAGAATCTCCCTTCCTTGTGAAGCCGTTTTTACTGTAATTTAATCACAAATTCACGGCTTGCTCAGTTTTAAATCAAATATTTAACCTATTAACACTAATTTTTATGATTGGCTGTAAGCAAATATAACAAAAAAATTTAAACAAATCGTTAATTTATCTAATCCGACTAAGCTCGATTTCGTTTGACTTTTTTCGCTCACGGGTGTACCATATATTTTTAGAAAAAAGCTTGGGGAGTGTGTTAAAATGACAGATCTTACTCGTGAAAATCCCACCAAGACACTGGTAAAATTCGCCCTGCCGATGATACTCAGTGTCGCTTTTCAGCAGATTTACAACATCGCCGATAAAGTTATCGCAGGACGATATGCAGGTGAGGACGCTCTTGCCGCTGTAAGTGCCTCTTATCCGATTACCATGATTATAATGGCATTTGCATTGGGCACGAATATCGGCTGTTCGGTTGTTATTTCAAGCCTTTACGGCTCAAAAAAGTACAGTGAATTAAAGACAGCCGTTTCAACATCTGTTATTCTCGCCCTCATTGCAGGCGTGGTGCTTTCGGTAATAAGCTTGTTTTTGTGCAATCCTATGCTGAGCCTATTGAATACGCCCGAAAATATATTCGATGACTCCGCACTTTATCTGAGAATTTACATATACGGATTTATATTCCTGTACCTGTACAATATTTGCACAGGTGTATTCAACGCTTTGGGCAACTCGAAAACTCCGCTTTACTTCTTAATTGCGTCATCTGTTGCAAACATCGTGCTTGACTACATCTTTGCGGCAATTTTTCATTGGGGCGTTGCAGGTGTTGCTTGGGCAACATTTATTGCTCAGGGAGCTTCCGCTATACTCTCACTCATCGCCTTAATGCTTGAGCTTAATAAAATCAAGACAGACACAAAGCCGCCGCTTCTTTCATCGAACGCCTTGAAAAAAATACTTCTGTTGGCAATACCGAGTATTTTACAGCAAAGCTTTGTTTCGGTGGGCAATCTGTTGATACAGGGACTTGTAAACAGCTACGGCTCTTCGGTAATTGCCGGCTACGGTGTGGCAATTCAGCTGAATACGTTTGCCATAACGATATTTAACACCTCGGGCAATGCCGTTTCAAACTACACGGCTCAAAACGTGGGAAGCGGAAGTATATCACGAGTTCGTCAAGGCTTTTGGGCAGCGATAAAAATCGTCGCCGTCATCGCAATTCCGTTTATAGTTGCATTCACATTCTTCGGTGAATTTTTCGTAGGTCTGTTCCTTGAAAATCCCACTCAGCTTGCGATGGATACGGGAAAGCTGTTTTTGAAAATAGTATCTCCGTTCTACTTTGCGGTAATGATAAAGCTTGTAGCCGACGGAATTTTAAGAGGCTCGGGAGAAATAAAGTTCTTCGTAATATCAACCTTCTCCGACCTCTTGCTCAGAGTGGTGCTTGCGTTCCTCTTCTCACCTATTTGGGGTGTTGACGGAATCTGGCTGTCATGGCCATTCGGCTGGTTTATCTCAATGCTTGTTGCCGTGTTCTTCTACAAAAAAGGTTATTGGATACCAAAGGAGCACCGTGCAAGGGAGCTTGCCTTGTTAAAGGAAAATAAGAAAACAACGTAAGACATTTTCGCAACAAATAATAACATGCGATTTGATAATATATTATAACTAAATACCCACAAGCATTTAATCGAAAAATGCTTGTGGGTGATTTTTTTGCATAATTCATAATTGAGCCGCCGTAAACATATTGATGTAACAGAATTATTGTTATATCCTTAAAATTCGACTGATTTCATTCTAAAACATGTTCGTAACGGAAAACAGAGAAAGCATTAAACCTCACGCTGACATTATCTCAGCAACAATTCCTCACTATAAATTTTAATTCCAATGAAGTATTAAGTATTAAGTATAACTATTTTAATCGTTTATACAGAGATTGTAAAATAAAGTGTGTAAGTTAGAAAAATAGCTTGCACACTTTTGGCATTTGAAGATAAGTGTGCTACAATAAAAGAAAGGACAAAAAAGGAATGAACAGAATGGCAAAGAGAAAAGAAAGCACACCAGGAG
>JBGVDU010000056.1:0-2225 GCA_045119555.1 Acutalibacteraceae bacterium
GCGAATATACTCACTCCGATTTTAGTAAGGGTTTTCGTTTCAATTATCATTTTATACCTTCCTTCCGCTAATCACAATAATCCTAAATTTTTATATTGCCATAATTTAGCAAGATAATTATAACATACATATTTTGAAATAACAACAAGATACTTAGCATAAGCGGATTATAATATTTATGCGAAGGAAGCAAAGCATTAGACTTGATTGATAATCACTGATTAAATGAAAAGATATAAAAAGAAGACACAGCTTTTTGAATGCTGTGTCTTCTAAAATACAAATGATTTAATTAATTAGCTAACATATACATTCCAAGCGACGTTTGAGTCTGTTGTGTAGCCTATGCAGTATCTCATAATATGGAGTACGTCCAAGGAATTAATAAAGCCGTCCAAATTAACATCGGCTATTAACTTTTCATCTTCGGTAAGTGAGCCATAACCAACGATGGATCTCTGCACAAGCAGAGCATCAATCGAGTTGACAATGCCGTCAGCGTTCATATCACCGTAGATTCCGATCAATTTTTGGGGATTATCTATTACGTACGGATATACTATAATTTTGGATACATAGGCATTAGCGGCTATTAAGTCTTCCGGAGAAACATAGGTAGTACCGTTGAAAAGAGTTGCATCAATGGTGCCTTCATAATCTATAACTAAAACAGCACTTGTATCATTTGTTCCTGTAATAGTAAGAGTAGGGTGAGAGTATGTAAGGGGATTTGATGATTCATCGACTGCCAAATCCATTTCGCCTATTATATCTACAAGCTGTGAATAGTCCATACCGGCTGTAATTTCATCATCAAGCTTTGCGGAATTCTCCAATATTATGTAGCTTAATTTATAACTTTGGTCTATATCTCCCTTGGTTGATGTATCTTCCTCTAAATCACCGTTTTCTGAGTCAATGTCTGAGGATTCGGTGTCCGATGATTCTGTTTGATTTTCTTCAATATAAAAACTAAAACCGGGAAGAAGGTCTTTGTTTCTTATAAACATCTGAGATAATTCCTCTCCGGTTAATTCATTATACCAGGTTTTCATGCCCATGGAATAATTTCCGTCCATAAGCTCAACGATTTCCGAAAGTGTTTTTTCGGCTAACTCGAAGCCTGTGTAATCTAAAGCTTGTATTATATCGGAATCGGAATCTTCGTCGGTTGAGGAATCAGTATCACTGTCGATTGAAGAATCGGTGTCGCTGTCGATTAGAGTGCCGTAAATAACTTTTTTTGCATCTTCTGCGATTAAGTCGTATTCTTCGTAGCCGGGCTTGCCGTCAAAATCTTGGAATTTAGCCCAAACGTCATCGGGGGTTGTACCGAAAGCGTCGATAGCATTTTTTACAGTTTCGTTTGTAACGATTTCATCACCTGTAAGCTTTTCCTGTTGTCCAAAGTAATTGAACACGAATCTTGCAACTTGAAGAGGACAGTCTGTGTTGGGTGTTATGTATTCGCCGATAATTTTACCTGAAGATGTAATTTTAAGCTGAGGACCGCAGTCGGCATTTGTGAATCTTGCTTCAATACAAGTTTTCTCGCTGTCCTCGGGGTTTTCAAGAATACTTTTTGTCATGTAAGCAGTATCGCCGATGGCAGAGGAATTAAGAACACAGTTATATGTTTGAGCTCCTGTGTTGGGGTCATAGAAAATTACAAAAAGATCATGGTCATCCTTGAATTCAATTTCATAAGATTCAAAAACACCGTCTTTACCTTCAACCTCCGTGCCCGCAAGCTTTTTAGAACCCCACGGATTGGAATCGATCCAACCGTTTTTGGAAGCATAAGTGCCGTCTGTTTCGTCCCAAATGTAGAAATACAATTTATCGGAATTCCAGTCACCGGAATCGAAGAAAATAGTACCAATCTTGGAATCATCGCTGTCGGCGTTTGACTCTACCTCATCTGCCGACAGTGAAATACTCGCATACGGAGTAAGCATTGCAGTGGCAATTACTAATGCCATTAATTTTTTCATTAAAGTTCACCTCATTAAATATATTGGTTTATACGCTTATAAAGCAAATTACGATATTATTATACATTAATAAATATAAACTTTCAATACAATTGAACAAAAAAGCTAAAAAATTAACTAAAATTTTATAAAATAAAAATCACAACTTCGCTTAATAAACCGCATTTCGTCACATTTACAACAAAAAAGGTATAATTTTGAAAAACTATACCTTTTTAGTGATTATTTAAT
>JBGVDU010000057.1:0-6081 GCA_045119555.1 Acutalibacteraceae bacterium
CTTGCTTTTATACTTATTTGTGCTCACGGAACTGCTTTAATTATTGTTTCTCTTTGCCAATACGGTTTTTCAACAGGAATCCAAACTTTATTTGTACTAAAAAAATTAATCTTATTCTTTTTAGGTCTGCTCATTTCCGCAAACCTTTCTTACATTCTCAAACGATGCAATATAAATAATGTTTCATCTGCATCATTTGTATTTGTCTACATTTTTCTGGTAACAGAAATGAGCCTAATAGGAAAGTTAAACAACTATGTATTTGACTTTGATATTTTCATAGTTTTCTCTTGGATATTGAGAACAAGAGGCTATGTATCAATAATCGTTTTGAGTATTGAATTTATATTATCAACAATAGTCGTTTTGAAATTATCTTCCAAATCAGACATTTTGTAGAAAGGAAGGTGTACCGTAATATGAAAAACAACAAGCAAAAAACTACTGCCCATTTAGAAAAGGGAGCTTTTGAAAACTCATTTTTAGTAAAAGGCTACTATAAACTTGTTTCTCCTTGGTTTAAACCAATGGTCAACAAGCCGAATATTCTTTTTTTAGTAGCCTTCTTTGCCCTACTGTGTGGTTATTTATTATTTTTACTCCTTACCTTTTCACCCTCTATTGACAAAAATTATGAATGGCTCACACGAGTTTTTTCGTCAGACAGATACATAATGACACTTCTGCCTTTTCTTTTAGGTGTGGCTTCGGTTGTAGAAAAAAACAATACTCCAACCGTAATGATAAGAACTAAAAATCGCTTACACCAATTATCCTACGTTCTCTGCCAGCAGTATCTTGCAGGTCTTGCTTTAATTATAGTATGGTTTATAGCAGCGTGTACTTTTTCAAAGCTTGTTTTAAGCTCTTTAATTCAAGCACACTTTAATGAGCTTATACTTACATTTCTGTACTTTTTTCTTTATTATGTAGCTATGGTAAATGTTGCTACATTTTTCAGCAGGACAAGCATAAAACTACTCCAACGGGGCTCTTATGCGATTTTATATATCGTTTCTATTTTTGCGTGGGTGTATTTGCCACGAATCCATTTTATCGGCACACACAATAATGTAACTTTTGAGGATTACCTTATGGGTATAATAATCCCGTGTGCGGTAATAGTTATTTTTACATTCTTATTAAGACGTATTTCATCAAAAGCAGATTTAGTATAAAAGAAATGAGGAGATAACCTATGAAAATAGTTGTTGATAACGTAACTAAAGTTTTAAAAGGTGTGACCGTCCTTGAAAATGTAAGCTATGAATTTACGGGCGGAAATATATATGGAATTGTCGGAAAAAACGGGTGCGGAAAAACTATGCTTATGCGTGCAATCTGCGGACTGATTAAGCCGACAGAAGGGAAAATTTTGATTGATGATAAGGAATTGCACAAGGATATTTCTTTTCCTCCCAACATCGGCATAATTATAGAAAAGCCTGAATTTCTCGGTTATCTCAGCGGCTTTGAAAACTTGAAGCGTCTGGCTGAGATTAACAACAAGGTGAGCGATAAAGAAATCCGTGACTATATGAAAATGTTTTCGCTTAATCCCGATTCAAAGCTACATATGAGAAAATACTCACTCGGTATGAAGCAAAAAATCGGAATTATCCAAGCAATTATGGAAAATCCCGATTACTTAATTCTTGATGAACCCTTTAACGCAATAGACGAGGAAACAGTCAAAATGGTTCATAAGCTTTTGCTTGACTACAAAAAGCAGGGCAAGCTGATTATTGTAACCTCCCACCATAAGGAGGATATTGACACCGTATGTGACCATGTTGTAAGCATGCAAGAGGGAAAAATCAAAAGCTAAAGGCTTTAACTCTTAAATTCAAATTTTAATAACTAAAACATTAAACCGACGAGCCGTATAAAACCGGTTCGTCGGTTATTTTTTAAGAAAAATCGTAGAAATTTCGACGAACAGAACAACTCTCCCTCGAAACAATCAGCCACATAATTGGGGTTTAATTAATTTTCACGATTTATATAATGCTGTGTGCATTGTGATATGTTTTTTATTGCATCTAAAGAGCAATCCGGTTTTATCGGTACATTTTTCAATTCGGATAAATCAAACCACTTATAAATCGCTTCCTTATTGTCTGCAACCTGTATTTCGCCCTCAAAAAATTCCAATACATCATTATCATCTCTGAGCTGATAAAAGAAAATGTACTCATGCCAAGGCTGTCCGTTCGCATTAAAAAAGTTTTCAATCACCGCAGTAAGGTGGTCAACCTGCAAAACAACACCCACTTCTTCTTGATACTCTCGAACAACAGCCACATCCGTACTTTCGCCAAACGCCACTTTTCCGCCAACAAACGACCAATAATGATCATTTTTCAGCTTAGATAAAAAAATCTTATTCTTTTTTATGCAAACACCAACCACCCTGCAATTAAACATTCCTTCATCTGACTTGAATTGTATATCTTTCATTGTAAACACCTCCGTAATTTAGATAGTAGTAGAATTAGTATCAAATATTACATTCATTTTTCTCTCTGCATAAAAATTTTAAAATGCGGAGCATTCCGCCCCGCATTTATTTTATAAGTATTAATTTGCAAATTAAACTTACTTGCTCTTCGGCTCTTCATATCCTTTTGGTGCTGTAACCTTTTTGGCATCGCCAAAATAAATATCATACCAAACGATGAAGATATAAACAGTCCAAACCTTACGGCTGTTGTCCTCTTTGCCGTTTTTGTGGTCATCAAGGAATTTGATTAGCTCTTCACTGTTGAAGAACTTCTTTGCTGTTTCGGAATTGAAAGCATCTTTAACGATGTTATAGTATTTCTCGTCCTTGAGCCAAACTCTTGTCGGAACAGGGAAACCAAGCTTTTTCTTCTCAGCAGATGCCTTCGGCATGTGTCTGAGAGCCGCCTTACGCATAGCGTACTTTGTGTTTTCCTTGTTTACACGAAGTTTGTAAGGAATCTTTCTTGCTACGTTAAATACTTCCTTATCGAGGAACGGAACTCTAAGCTCCAGGCTGTTAGCCATAGACATTCTGTCAGCCTTTAGGAGAATATCGCCGACCATCCATGTATTGATATCAAGATACTGCATCTTTGTGATATCGTCATAGTCCTTAACTCTGTCGTAATACTTCTTTGTGTATTCCTGTGGCTCGTGTGCGATTGTGCCGTCTTTGAGAATCTTCTGCTTTTCCTTCTTATCAAACATGAAAGCATTACCGATAAATCTTTCCTCAACGCTCAAAGCACCACGGAGAATAAAGTTTCTGCCCTTGAACTTCGGCAATGGCTTTACTATTGCCGCAAGGAATTTTCTAAGCCCAAGCGGAAGCTTCTGATAGCCACGCAGGGAGTTAATTTCATTATAAATGGTATAACCGCCGAACAGCTCGTCCGCACCCTCACCCGAAAGTACAACCTTTACATATTCGCTTGCAAGCTTTGAAACGAAATAAAGAGCAATACAAGACGGGTCTGCAAGCGGCTGATCCATGTGGTACTGAACCTTGCCGATATTACCCCAGAACTCTTCACTGGAAATAATCTTATATTTGTGGTCAACACCGATTTTCTCGGAAAGACCCTTTGCCCAGTCAATTTCGTTGTACTTCTCACCGAAGTCAAAGCCAACGGTAAATGTTTTCTGATCAGCAAAATATGTTGAAACATAGCTGCTGTCTACACCGCTTGAAAGGAAACAGCCGACCTCAACATCACTGATTTTGTGTGCGTCAACAGACTCTTCAAATACCTTTTCAATGTTGTCAACAGCCTCGTCCTCTGTAAGTGTCTCATCGGGATCAAAGGTTGCCTCCCAATATCTTGTAGTAGTAACCTTGCCGTCCTTATACCAAAGGTAATGACCCGGAAGCAGGCAGTAAATGCCCTCAAAAAATGTTTCGGGCGGAAGAGCGTACTGGAAGGAAAGATAATTATCGAGTGTCTTTGCATTGAATTTCTTTTCGTACTTAGGAAACTCTAAAATACTCTTAATCTCGGAACCGTACACAAAATGGCCGTCAACCTGTGCATAGTGCATAGGCTTAATTCCGAAGAAATCTCTTGCAATAAAAAGTGAATTATCCTTCTTATTATAGATAGCAAATCCGAACATGCCTCTTAGCCTGTCAAGAAGCTTCTCGCCCCACTCCTCAAAGCCGTGAATGAGAACCTCACTGTCAGCCTGAGTATAGAACTTATGACCAAGCTCAATAAGCTCACGTCTTAATATTTTATAGTTGTAAATCTCACCGTTGAAGGTAAGAACCATGCTTTTATCCTCGTTGTAAATAGGCTGATGACCTGCATCAAGGTCAATAATGCTCAAACGGCGAAAGCCCATTGCAATATTGTTGTCTGTATAATAACCGTCGCTGTCGGGACCTCTGTGAGTGATAACCTCAGCCATATTATGGATAATACTGCCCTGATCCACGATCTCTCCGGTAAATCCGCATATACCGCACATAGTCTAAGACTCCTTTTCTTTGAGAAACTTAATTATACATAAAAATCACCATATAACTAATATGTTACCATAAATACAGATTTGTTTCAAGTGTGTAATAGTGCGTGTTTTGCAATATATTTAACAAATTTTTGTATAAAAAAGCGTACACCTGGCGATGTACGCTTTTTGGGGTGAAAATTAAATTTTAGATTAGGTTAAAAAAAGCAAAATAATAAGCATATCGTTAGATAGTGGTATATTATTTTTAAAACTAATCCCCCTTAAATAAAAATTTTTTTATTATTGCAACAGGTATTAATATCCAACCTAATAAAAAGCCTAGCCAAAATCTCTGTGCAAATAAATTTCCCACTGTTCCAAACCTAATTTTATTCGCAAATAGAGTTTGTCCAACTGCCCAATAACCTAAAACAAAATAAGCTATAACGAGAATTGATATTACTGCGTCACTCATATACTCACCCCCTTTACAGTCAAAAATTTATGAACTAAAAAATTAAATTAGTCAAATGAAATTATTAGCTTATAAACAATATAACATATATTTTTAGTTTTTTCAATATAACAGACATATATTTTTTGATTATTTTGTAAATTTTTTTATTACCATTATTTTTAATAGAACTATTGTAAAAAATAGAATTGAAAAGGTGATAATCTATGTATGAAGATTTTGTGCGTGAACGAATAACAAATTTAAGATTAAAAAAAGGCGTATCTGAATACCAGATGAGTTATGATTTAGGACACAGTCGTGGTTATGTATATAACATTTCTTCGGGAAAGGCTTTACCGCCTCTTAAAGAATTTTTTGCAATCTGCGACTACTTTGAAATTACACCACAGCAGTTTTTTGATGACTCAACTTCCAATCCGGAACTTATCCAAAAGGCACTCGACGGCATGAAGCAGCTTAACGAAGATGATATGCTTATGTTACTCGGTATTATTAACCGCCTTTTGAAAAAAACATAAAAAATATCAAGCATATAAAAAAAGCGTACACCTGCCGATGTACGCTGAATTTTTTTGATTTGTAATTCTTAAAGAGTAAAATTTGTGATGCGAAAAATTGATTAATCTTTAAGTCAATGTATTTTGAATTTTTGAAATTGTTTTATTTAATGAAAAGGTTAATTTTTAGGTTAAGCTTTTTTATTAAACGAAGGAATTTATAAACGCAAATTTTTACAAAATAAGCATATTATAAAATAATCCCCATAAAGCAACGCTTTGTAAAATTATTACATCCATTGCTACGCTGAACTAATTATATGACCTCGATAACGAAAATTTTTTATAATAAAAAATCCTATAATTCAAGCTAATTTCAGTCAACAATTTACTAAAACCCACACGCAATTATACTATAATTTCTTGCTAAAGCCTTATAACGCTCCATTCCTCCACCAAACGCTCAAGCGTCCATCTCGCATTTGCCGGGGAAGTTGACGGCAGGCATGTTGATTCTTTATTAATCACGTCACGAATATATTTATTATAATATTTTTCGGAGGTTTTTCCGTTCACATATATTTTTTCAATGCTCGCAGTTTTGAAAATTCTGTTTAAATCATTCGGAACAACATTTTTTATGGTGCTGTC
>JBGVDU010000058.1:0-3540 GCA_045119555.1 Acutalibacteraceae bacterium
TTGTAAACAGCGGATAATCAAACCGCATCACATACAGACGTAATTGCAATGCTTGAAAATCGGGTTACTTCTATTGAGATAACTCGATTTTCAAAAAGTGTAGAAATAATAAAGATAAAGTAATAATTACAAAAATTAAGCGATGTTGCGACGAATTTGTAATAATAATGTAATCTTTGTTATAAATAATTCCTTTATAAATTGTAAACTTTTCAAAAAACACTTGAAATGTAACTTGAAGTGTGTTATTATGTAACTAATTTGTTACCGCTTGTAATAAATTAGTTATCTTAAAAATTTAATACCCAACTAAGGAATAGGCAATATTATGGAGCAAAATACTTGAACGGAGGTTTTTACAATGTCTAAAATATTGCGCAGGTGCCTTTCCTTGGTGCTTGTGATCATGCTTTTGGCATCATTAACAATCAGCGGTACTCTTTCTGCGAGTGCCGATACTAAAACGGGCGATGGACTTGCCGCTTATGCTATGACAGCCTACAACGAGGGCTGGAAGTATGTATGGGGCGGAGCCTCTTACGGAGCTGTGGACTGTTCGGGTCTTATTTACAGCTATGTTGGCGGCGGTGCCAGAGTTACTGAGGACATGCTTTATTCTTCTCCCGAATCGGGCTATGTTTCGGACGGTGTTCCGGATATTCCCGGTATCGGCTTGTGGCAGCCCGGCCACGTTGGCGTTTATGTTGGCGGCGGTATGGCTGTTGATGCAAGAGATGAAATATCCAATGTCTGCTACTCGGCGGTTTCATCGAAGAGTTGGGTAATGTGGTTTAAGGTAGCCGGAGTTTCTTATGACTCTTCAAGTGTAACAAATGATAATCAGTCTGCGGAAAATACAAATTCTTCCGACAACTCAACAGATACTTCAAGTCAGAACACTGCTGACAGCGTTCTTGAAAGAGGTGACCAAGGTACTTCTGTAAATGAATTGCAGGAGCGTCTTAAAACTCTCGGTTATTTCACCGATAACACTACATATTATTTCGGAAGTGTTACCGAGGCGGCTCTGATGGAATTCCAGTCTGCGGCAGGCTTGAGTGCAACGGGCGTTTGCGACGAGGCTACAAAAAATGCTTTGTTTTCCGATAACGCACCTGTAAAGTATGTTGAGGCAGAGTCCGACAGCGAGGAGAAAGTGTATGAGGAGCCGACAACCGATTCCCGTGAGCTCGACAGCGAGATTGCACAGGAGGTTTCCGACGATGATTACACAGCTTCCGACATTTTGGAGGATTCCGACGAATACAGCGATAACTTCGCTCAGTTCGAGGAATACACAACCGATTCGGACGTTACGGAAATTTCTGACACAGATGTTCTTTATCAAGTAGGCGATGAGGACAATGAGGTTTCAAATATTCAATTTGTTCTTGCCCTGCTCGGATATTTTGATTACGATATAACAGGTATCTATTGTGACAACACAGCCTATGCTGTTGCACAGTTCCAGCTTGACAATGATTTGGACGCAACGGGATATGTTGACGAGGAAACCATGAATTATATTTACGATAAATATAATAACAGAGCTTCCTCCGAAGATTCCGACAGCGAGGAAAATACGGCTTCCGATTCTTCTGATGAAGAGAATGTAAATTACGGTTATCTCAGTGCCGACATGAGCGGTGAAGAGGTTACGCAGATGCAGCAGAAGCTTATAGACCTTCGTTATCTTACAGGTGAACCGAGCGGCATTTATGATGACGCAACGGTTGAAGCTGTTAAGTATTTCCAAGAAGTTGCGGGATATGCTTCCTCCGATTACATTACCGAGGAGCAGATTTCCATGCTTTATTCTTCCGATGCACCGCAGTCACCCGATTACAGCTATTTGCAGTTGGGTTACAGCGGTAAAGATGTTGAAGATTTACAGAAAACTCTGGTTGTTTGGGGTTACCTGAGTTACAGCGATATTTCAGAGCTTGGATATTATGATTATGCAACAGAAAATGCTGTTATCAGTGCACAGCAGTCACTTGATTTGAACGTAAGCGGCGTGGTAACACCTGAGCTTACTTCCGTACTCAAAACCAGCGTACAGTTAAGCGGTGAGAGCACGGACGGCTCAACGGACAGCAACACCGATACCTCGAACACTTCAAGCGAAACGGCTGCTTCCGATACCGATTCATCAAGCACAGCAAGCGAGCAGTCAACAGCAGTTACAGCTTCGGCTTCAAATGCTTCAACGGCTTCCGCAACAAGCGAAGCGGCGGCTGTTGATGTGCCTAAAACAGGCAGTATTGATATGCTTGCTTCAAAGACTTTTGCAGTTATCGCAATCGGAGTGTCTATGCTTGTAATCTTTTTTGCCTGCACTATTCACTATTGGAATGTTTCCATGGAGAAAAGACGCAAAAGAGAACGCAAGGCGATGACGGTGTCTGTTTACAGAAGAAGATCCATGTAATTTTTGCGAATTGATTTAGCTGATTTTAGTTTTTATTATTTATTAATTAGAATTGGCGAACTTTTATATTTTGTTTCCATTTTGCCGGTCCTCCGAGTTTCTCTCGGGGGACTTTTCTTTGATGAATTTTAGCAAAAGAAAGCTGTGATTATGAGCAAGGGTAATGTTGCTTTGTAAAATTTATGATAAACAGACGGTTGGTTTTTAAAATAAATTACCGAATTGTAAAATTTTCCGCTGTTGGCAATTTTATATGGAAATTCTCAACTTTATGTATTATAATGTTAAGGCGACATTGCAAAACGGTCTTAAATATAATGAAAAGCAGTGGAAATGCAGTTGCTGTTATTATATTTAATTGTTTGGGATATTTGAAGCGGAGGTTTATTTTTATGAATATTTGGCACGATATTAATGAAAGCAGAATTTCGGCTGAGGATTTTGTGGCTGTTATCGAAATTTCCAAGGGCAGTAAGGCGAAATATGAGCTTGATAAGGAAACGGGTATGCTTATTTTGGACAGAATTTTGCATACGTCAACACATTATCCTGCAAACTACGGCTTTATTCCGAGAACGTATGCCGATGATCTTGACCCGCTCGATGTGCTTGTGCTTTGCTCTGAGAAGATTACGCCGTTAACGCTGGTTCGTTGCTATCCGATTGGTGTAATGAAAATGATTGACAACGGAAGGGACGATGAAAAAATCATTGCAATTCCGTACAATGACCCTACATACAACGGATATACCGACATCTCACAGCTTCCACAGCATATATTTGACGAAATGTGTCATTTCTTTTCTGTGTATAAATCTCTTGAGCATAAGGAAACGGCTGTTGATGAGGTTCAAAACAGGGAAAAGGCGATAGAAATTATCCTTTCGGCAATCGGCTCGTATAAAGAAAAGTATGGGAAAGAGGTTTAAAAGATGAGTTACGAAACAGAAACCAAGCGGTGCAAAAGACTGCGTACATGCTTAGTTTGTTTATTTATAGTGTGCGGTTATTTGCTCTCCACAACCTATGCAATAGATGTTTTGGAGGTTGACGGCGTAGAAACCTATGTTCCGATGACGGCACTCAATCTCGTTTTCGGCGAAATCGGC
>JBGVDU010000059.1:0-17046 GCA_045119555.1 Acutalibacteraceae bacterium
AAAATAATTGAAATGAGTGCCTTCGCCAAGTGTGTATCCTTGGAAAAGTTTTTTATAGGCAAAGGGCAAACAAAAATAATGAATGATGTGTTTTCAAGTTGTGAATCGTTGAACGATGTTTTTCTTGGAAACGGCATTTCCTATATTGGACGCAGTGCATTCAGTTTTTGTTCGTCGCTGACTGAAATAAAGCTTCCGCAAACGGTTGAAGAATTGGGAGATTCGGTTTTCAGTTGGTGCAGTTCATTGACAAAGGTTATACTCAGTAAAAAAATGAGTGCTATTCCTTTTGGTACATTTGGTTTGTGCACTTCTCTTAGTTCGGTATATGTTCCCGAAAGTGTTGTTTTGCTGAGTGAGGATACTTTTGAGGATTGCAAATATCTTACAATATATGGGCGAGCAAATTCTTATATAGAAAAATATGCAGTAGCGAACGGGATTCCGTTTGAAAGGCTTAACTCGTTAGCTTTAAAACTTGTGGAAAGTTAATCGACTTGACTTATTCAATATTATTTATACAATATAATTCTGAAATGGTATAACGTGACGTTAATATTTTCATAAATGATATTTCGTCGCTACCTCCGCACCACAATAAGCGGTGTATCGTCTTTTTTATCAAGATTATGAATATACTTCCTCGTTTCGCTTGCAACCTCATTTCTAAGCAGAATAAGGGCGATTAAGTTTGGTATTGCCATTAGTGCGTTTAAAATATCTGCCATTTCCCAGATTAAATTAAGCGAAATAAGCGGTGCGATTACAAGCATTAACACATACGCCACTCTGTACGGTTGAATGGATTTTTTTCCGAAAAGATATTCCGAACAGCGTTCGCCGTAGTATGACCAGCCTAAAATTGTGGAAAATGCGAAGGTTAAAAGTCCGAAAACAAGTATAGGCGTACCGATGTACGGAATTTGCGAAAAAGCGGCATAGGTTAATTCACTGCCCGACAAAGCTTCAACCGAAATATTATCATTTTTAACAATACTGCTGACAAGCACCAATCCCGTTATCAGGCACAGAACAACGGTGTCCCAAAATGTACCCGTTGACGAAACAAGTGCCTGCCTAACGGGATTTTTCGATTTCGCCGCCGCCGCAACTATCGGTGCCGAGCCCATGCCCGATTCATTTGAAAAAAGTCCTCTTGCTATGCCGTACCGCACAGCCGCCCCCACGCTGTAACCGACAAGACCGCCTGCCGCCGAGGTCGTTGTGAAAGCCGATTTTAATATTAAAGCTACGGTTTCGGAGAGAACATCTCTGTTAATGAAAAGAATCGCAAAGTTTCCGAGCAAATAAAAGCCTGCCATAAACGGCACAAGCTTTTCGCAGACGGTTGAAATTGATTTCACACCGCCGAAAATTACAAAGCATACGAGTATTGCCGAAATAATTCCGACAAACAGCGGTATTGCAGGCAGAGTTATTCCGAAAAGGCTTACCGTGTAACCTCTTCCGTCGGGCACAGCGTTTACGATTGTTTCAGAGATTGCGTTTATCTGAACTCCGCTTCCCATGCCGATTGAAGAAATTACCGTGCAGAAGGCGAACATTTTCGCAAGTCCTTTTAAATTCAATCTGTTTTCAAGTATATACATTGCACCGCCCGCAGTTGTGCCGTCGGCGGTTTTTACTCTGTATTTTACGGCAAGCAGGGATTCCGCATATTTTGTGGCGATGCCGAAAACTCCCGTTATCCAGCACCAAAATATTGCCCCTGCACCGCCCAAAGCAATGGCAGTGCCAAGACCGATTATATTTCCCGTTCCGATAGTGGACGCAAGTGCCGTTGTCAATGCTTGAAACGGACTTATATCACCCTCGGCGGATTTGTCCTTCGTAAACGAAAGCTTAATCGCCTTGGGCGTGTATTTCTGTATAATGCCCGTTTTATGCGTCATCATTATATGTACTGCCATTAACAGGATAATCATTGGAATTCCCCATAATATACCGTTAATCTTGCTTATTAATTCGCCCAAAGCTTTATCCCCCTGTTTTGTACATTTATACTTTTATTTTTATATTTATATTTAATTTGCAGGTGGGATATTCTTAAAGCGTGAAATATAAAAAGTCAAGCCGTCTGAGTTGACAGGCTTGACTTTTTTGTCGGATAAATATTAAAAACATTCCTTATAAATATGTCGGTAAAACAAAACGAAGATATTTTATCTTGAATCGCCAACATAAAACAGTGCAAGTGCCCCGGGGCCTGCGTGTGCACCGAGAACGGGACCGATATCGGAAATAACAAAATCGTTTATACCGTAATTTTTTGTAATTGAACGAGCCAAAAGGTCGGCATCGTCGGGACAGTCGGCATGCGTTATAAAAACAACGTCGTTGCCGTCGGGATAAAAGTGTTGCCCCATTTGCTCAACCATTTTTGCTATGGCGAACTTTTTGCCCCTTGCCTTGTATGCCATTTGAAGCTTGCCCTCGTTCGTTACATTTAAAACAGGCTTGATATTCATAACAGAGCCAAGCACGGCAGTTGCAGAGGAAATTCTTCCGCCACGCTTTAAGTGGTTAAGGTCGTCTACTGTGAACCAATGGCAAATGTTCAGCTTCATTTTCTCGGCAAATTCGTACGTTTCCTTGAGGGTTGCCCCTTGACGCTGTTTTTGCACGCAATAGTGAATCAAAAGCGACTGACCCATCGAACCGCTGAGGCTGTCAACGGTGAGAATTTCTCTTTCGGGATATTCTTCCCGAAGCTCGTCGGCGGCAAGCCTTGCCACATTATATGTTCCGCTCAGTGCCGAAGAAAAGCCGATGTACAAAATATCCTTTCCTCGGTCGAGTGCGTGTCTGAAATGCCTTGTAAAATCGTCTAAGGACGGAGCGGACGTTTTTACGGAAACGCCCTGTCTGAGCAAATCGTAAAAGCTTTTGTTCCCCACGTCTAAGGTGTTGAGCGTGCAGTCTATTGTTTTGTCGGCAATCAGCACCTTTAGCGGAACCGCATCAACCTTCATCTTTTCAGCCATAGCCGCAGGCATGTCACAAGCGGTGTCTGTAATAATTGAAAAACTACTCATAAAATTACCCCCTTTATTTTTGTAAGTAACTAATATACTCTTCAAACAGCCCCGTATTTTTAATACGGTATATTGTTCCCCGAAGCCGCCCTTTTATTGAAATAGAAACAAACAGGCTTCTTTAATTAAAAGTATAGTGCATACAGATATTTTCGTCAATAGAATACGCAGTTTATTCAATTTTATATCCGTATTTTACCATTTTATAAAACGGAAGCTATTGCTTATTTGTTTTTTAAAAGTTAAATTCTTTTGAATATTGAAGAATTTTTGAAAACGGCTAAAGACTTATACACTTAATTGTAAAGGTTTTTTATAAAAATTTTGCAATTTTAAGAATAAATTTAAAAAAATTCTCGCATTTTTAAATTTATTTAATTTTTCGGTGAAATGAAAGTGATGTTTTGATTGTTAAAGTTGCACAACGAAAATGTACACGTTTAGTGCAAAAGAGAGATGGAAAGACCAATTTCGCACACTTTTTCGAGCTGTTTGTGGAACATGCATAAAAATTGCACCATTCTTTTTACGTTTGAAGTTTAAAAAAATAAAAAAATGTGTTGACAAAATTTCCTAAATGGTGTATTATAAATTTGCAATCAAAAAGTACTGATAAGTCATAAGTCAGTACGCCAAAAAAAATTTAAAAAAGAAAGAGGTAATTAATTATGACAATGATGCAGAAAATCCAGGCAAAGAAGTCCAAGAAAGGTTTCACACTCGTTGAGTTGGTAATCGTAATCGCAATCCTTGCAATCTTGGCAGCAATCGCAATCCCTGTAATCACAACAACAATCAACAGCTCAAAGATCTCCACAATGGAATCTGACTGCACAACAATCGACATGGTTCTTAAGGATGCTGTAAACGTATCTAAGGCTTCTATCTCCACAACAACATACAACGGAAACACAGCTGATGTTGCTACTGTTGCTGACGTATTCACAGAGAACAACCTCGACGCTACTACTCTTCTTGATACAAGAACAATCGGCGGTGTTGACTATCAGATCTGCTGGGATGACAATCTTGATTCAGCTGTAATCAGCGGCGGTGCTTATGATCCAGTTGGTGCATACCGTGATTTGAACGGTGCTGCAGTAGCTGACCTCTCTACTATGTAATCAGTTGGTTTGTTGAAACAATACCTACATAATTAAAAAATCGCAGGTTGGGCGAAAGTCCAGCCTGTTTTTTTATCATTTGTTATTTTCCCTCTGCCGTACTACGCAAAATGCTGTCAGTATTTATTGTTTTTGTGAATTGTAAGCGAAGTACTTGACTTTGCAGACTTGGTGTAATAGAATAAAATTATATTATAAAATGCTTGTTGAAGTATATATGTTGCTGTGAGGTGAAGCTGCTATGAAAAGAACAGATATGATTAAAAAGAAAAATGCTAAGCGTGCTTTTACTCTTGTTGAACTTGTAATCGTAATTGCCTTGCTGAGTATTTTGGCGGCGATTGCTATTCCCGTAATTACTACAACGATTAATTCATCACGACTTGCTACCTTGGAATCGAACAATGCGACTGTTAATATGTTAGTGAAAGAGGCGGTTAATACATCAAAAGCGGAAATTTATACAGTTACCTATAACGGTCAACTTGCCACGACGGCAACCGTAGAAGATGTGTTAATTGAAAATAATATTGAGCTGTCCGTGTTCGACGTAAAAACAATCGGCGGTGTGGAATATGCCATTTCTTGGGATAACATGGTTCAGGGAACAGTAATAATCTCGGGCACAGGTCTTACCCCTTATGACATTACTAACCCGATAAACAGTCTTGAATAATTTGATGATTTAAAAATTAAAATTTAAAATTTAAAGGTCGGGTCAGTGCCCGACCTTTTTTCAGTGCAGTATTATTGTAAATATAAGGCTTGATTAATATCCGCAAGAAGCTTTTCGACGTTTTCATTTCCTATGTGCTTCACCTCCACATAGGTGCGTTTTTCACCGTAGATGTATATACGAATATTGCACGTTTTTGCGATTTTTTGAAAAATATTTCTCCTAATTACGCAAAGTTGAACCTTTTTGATTGGAATAATGGTAGCAGTGAATGTCAGCTTTCGATAGCTTCGGACATAGACGTATTTGCCGTTGAAGGAAACCGCTGTTTTGTAGAATGCAATAATCCTGAAAACGCACCAAACGGAAAGCCACGGAATGCTGAAAATCATAAACGTGAATGTTATGCCGTTGTAAAAGTTGAGAGATTGAATTAAAATCGAGATGAAAATGTCGCAGACAAGAAGAATAAAGGGCAAACGCAGATAAGACTTTACCGCTCGCCGCACAGGTCTAATCATATAATTAAAATGCAAATCAAGATTTGTAAAAAGCTGAGTAAGCAGGTGCTTGACGCTCTCTTTCTTTTCGGCGGCAATCAAAAGACTTTTATCGCCCTTAGTTTTTCCCGAGCCAACGGTGTGAATATAAGCACTGTAAAGACGTGAGGGAAGCATGATGAGGCTTTGGCTTATGGTTATTGAATTTAATTTGCTTTGATTCGTCAAAAACAGCGTGCGTTTAATCGCCCCACGCTTGATTACAATTCCGTTTTGGTAAGAGGTGCAGGTGAAATTGGAGTTTCTTATAAAATTTGAAAACACACTTACAATATAAAAGAAAAGCAGAAAATAAGCGATAATTGCCGTGGTCGGCGGAAGCCCGATGTATATTAAATATGCCGATAAATCAAAGCTTTCGATTAATTCGTCACGAAGATTTTCGCCCGCAATTTTACCCACATTCCGTATGAACGGTGCGATTATCAGAAGTCCGCTCACGGGATTTGACCAAATGGCAGACATGAAAAATATTCGTGAATTGTGAGCCTTATAATATCGGGCGATGTAGCCGATATCGTCATATATTTCCGAAATAAGCTTTTGAGCATGCTCCCTTGAAAGATAAAACACCGCATCACCCTTTTTTGCTTTGGTGGCAGGCGTGTTCAGCTGAATTTTCACGGCGGAAAAAAGCCGTGTGAGCGGAGATGTTTGAATGATGACCGATTGCAGTCTGTTGTATGGAATACAGAACCTCGAGCGAATGGGAAATCCCTTTTGAATGTAGGTGCAGTCTGCAAAGGGGCAGTATTTTTTTGTTAAATAATCCGCCGCAGACAGTCCCCCAACAAGTGCAAAGAGCAGTATGCTCAGCGAATATGATGTTATGTGCTCCCAAATACCCTGTGGGCGAAATAGTAGATTTTGCAGTATGGGCACGGGCAAAAGATAGATGTATATCGGTATGTTCGCAAACAGCGTATAGATGTTTACCTTTTGCGAATTATCCCTGTTTTTATGCTTTTGTTTTTTCATTGAACATTGCTCCGTCTGCAAATTTTATGTCAATTTCGCTCAGATATACAACGGCTCCCGCCACTTGGTAGGCAATCGTGCAGGTGTGAAAAATCTTTTGAAGCGGTGTCTGAATCAGCTGAGCGTACTGAACACGACTGCGAAATACGTTGATTCTCTTAGAAAAAAATACACCCTTTTTTATAATGATATGTTCACCGCCAAGGGTGTAGGTGTAGGCATTATATGCCGCCTGTAAGTAGTAAAATATCACAAAAATATATACTGCCACGCTTATAAACGCAAGGATTGAAGCTGTTATTAACGAAAATGCCGCAATGCCGCCGCAGATAAACCACCACAAGGAAAGCAGAAGAGTGGCTCTTATTCGATTGATGCGAATATATTTTTCGGATAAATGCTTTTTGCACATAACACGCTCCCTCCCGTAAAAAATTGATACTATTATATTATTATCCGTATTTTCCGTATAATACAAAACAACAGAGCTTCAAGGAATATTTTCCTCAACGCTCTGTTGTTTTTGTGGGATTTTATGGGAATTACAATATGCTTAATGTGTTAAGTTCTACTTAAAAGTGCAAGAGTGGTATCGGCGGAAATAACATGAGCAGGATTCGTTGAAACAACAAGCTCTTTATCCTCCCATACCATATAATATGTGACGTTGCCTATTGTACGGGAAAACTCAAGGTCTGTGGGAATATGGCTCTCCACCATTATATCGTTTATGTTTGTTCCCGGGCCGACAGGTGCATTGTTGTAAATGGCATGTCCCGTGTCGCTCTCCATTTCGGTAACGGCTGCCTTTAACAGCATATCAAGTGTTTGTGTGTCGCTTTCCATTGAGCTTAGCTTTGCAGAGTTGACTGTGGTATTGATTACGGGAATAGCGATTGCTGCGAGAATAGCCAAAATAGCTATTACAATTATAAGCTCAATCATAGTAAAGCCCTTTTTGTTTCTTTTTGCCATCGCCTTTTTCATAATAAACCTACCTCCTAATCATTTAAATTAAAATAATAATAACTCCAAAAATAAAGCGTTAACCGCAATGCCTGCTTCATCATATTAATTTCATAATATATAGTTATTTTAACACAAATACCGACTGTGTGACTTATTTTGAATTATGATATACCCATAACGTGATGTGAATGTAGAAGTTGTGTGTTTTTTATGTGAAAACTCAGAATTTTGTCCGAGAATCCGAATATTTGAATTTTCCTGTATGTAAACGGGAAAGGGCATTGGCTTCGATTAATATGTTCGTGAAAAGAACATTAATTTTTGTAAAATTTATTGTTAATAAGAAATTCTGAGTACAAAATGTAGTAAGTGTTAATAAAAATGGTGGGGATAAGCTGAAGGTGTGAGTGAATTACTTATATAAAGCAACAAAATAATCAAAAAATCCTGCAAAAATTTGTGCAATTCTTAATAATAAAGCAATATTGCACAGAAAATGTAAGTTAATTTGTACATATATTTGCATTGAAAAAAATGCCTGTATTATTGTATAATTATAAAGTATCATAGTGTGGTGTGCTATGTGCCTTTTGCATAGTTACACCATAAAATTTGGTCGGAAATATTATTTAGGGTGGTGCAGTCACAAAATGAAATACGCAATAGTTCAGGTATCTAAGTACTTTGTTTGCATTACGCCTGCTGAAACCGGTAAACCTTTCGTCAGCAGCGGTAATGATCGCAACAGCAAAAGACCTGATTACGAGGTAACTTTTAAGGAACCCCTCATTCACTTCTTGCCCGAAGGCTTGAGAGGACAGGCTTGGAATTTCCCGAGAGAGCTTGCCGAAACTGTCAAAATGGCTATGAGAAATGCCAAGATTGACATCAAAGACGTTATTCTTTGTGCTGAGGGTGATCAGGTTATCTCCCAGGAGTATCAGCATACTCCTGCAAAGGACAAATATCTCAGAATCTTTGCCGAAAACGAAGCAAGAGCACTCGTAAACGACGATATCAGCAGTTATTCTCTTATCAACTGTGAATACGGCTCGGGTTATCAGAAGGCTGAAGAGGGTGCACAGCTTAGTGCAAAGGTATATATTATGCCTAAATCATATGTTGAAGAGCTTAAATCTGCCTTCAGAGAGCAGTCCCTTAACATTTATAAGCTGATTCCTCCGACAGTCAGCATGATTAAAATGGCTCAAACAGGTATTTACAGCTACGATAAGTCAGTAGCTTTAATCAGCCTTGATTTCTGTTCTGCAAGATTGCTCGTTATGCAAAAGGGTGTTCCGATTTATGCACACTCATTCCCGCTTCCGCTCGGAGATATTGTAAATATTTTTGCAAACGACCAGAACTGTACTCTTGAAGAGGCTATGGAGGTTATCAGAAAATACGGTGTCGGTATTTCCGAAAAATGTAATTCCGTTCAGGCGGGCAGAGAGATGCGTCAGACCTTTGAGAACTTCTCAAATGAGATTGTAAGAAATCTCCGTATGGTACTTCTCAGCTGCCGTATTGAGCTTGACCAAATCTACGCAAGTGACTTTGTTGCTTTCATTCCGGGAATGCTTAAGCACATCAGAACGATAAGCGTTGCGGCAGACGAAATCAATCTCATTTCCGATGCTTTCACATCACTTACAAATGTTCCGATCCTTTCCAAGGAGGCAGACGAGGCAGGCTACAAGACTGCTTGCTTCTATACATACGCTTATCTTGTAAACAGCGGTGCACCGAGCGAAAACAACTTGGCAATTATTTCCGGCTCAAAGAGCGTTGATTTCGGTGCCGTTAATGCAGGTATCGTAAACATGCTCGCAATGGGCGTTGCGGTAGTTGCAGTAGGTATTATGGCGTTTATCGGTATCAAGTCCTACGGCTTGGAGGTAAGAGCCCAGAATGACCAGGCAAAGCTGAATGATGTAAAATACGATGAAATTAAGGCATTGCTTGCAGAGCAGGAGGATCTAACCGAGAAAATGGCTCACGTTGATGAAGACGTAAAGGCGCTTCCTGATCCTAACGCTGAGGTTAATGCTATTCTATATGAGGTATTCCAGCAGGTTACAGAATCCGAAAAGGTTCTTTTTGTAAACAGCTATGAAATAGACAGTGACGAAAATACAATCGAGATGAAGTTCAGAGTTGAAGCACTTGAGGATTACACACTCTTGCAGGAAGAAATCGTAGAAAACGAGTTCTTCGCTATCGAAGTTCCGTTTGATGCAGATAAAGACAAGAAGGAAAATTACTGGACTATCCAGCACACCTTCAATGCACTCGGTTACCCTGAGGAAGAAGAGGAAGCTGCAGACACAACAAACGGTGTAAATATCAGCCAGGGAACCAACTTTGATGAAATGATTGAATCAGCTACGGGGGAGGAATAAAATATGTCTAAAGATGAAAAGAAAGTACCGGGAGCATTAATTGCGGTCGTTGCGGTTGCAGTTGCGGTTGCCGTATTTGTTCCTACCGTTTATATGCCTTATAAAGAAAAGAAGCCTCAGATGGACGCAGATCATCAGGCTGCAGTTTCACAGTTGGCTGTTTACGATGATTCTATCAAAAATCAGGCAACTATTGAAAAGAATATTGATGAGCTCAAGGCAGAGTGGGAGCAGTTCCAAAAGGATATGTTCGTAGACGCAAGCTCATCTCTCAACGACCTTCAGTCCGCTGTTGATGAGTTGGACAACATTCACCTTATGACCTTTAAAAGAGGTGCGGAAACACAGGATGACAGTGAGGCTTACAGCTTTACTGGTTCTCCGCTTTACTATGTTTCGATTAAGCTTGAAATGTACACAGACCGTGAAACACTTCTTGAATTGCTCAAATATATAGAGCAGGATTCCATTGGTTGCTATTATGTAAGAAAGCTTGATGCAACTACATTGGAAAAGGATGAGGAACTTACAGACTATACAGCTAAAGAGGGCGACCTCGACGTAGACATGGAGATTTATCTCTATTATTACAACCAGGATATTACCGTTGACCCTGCTTTGCTTGCATCGGATACAGATACAAATACAAATACCGATACAGCAAAATAATTGCGGTTTGATTAATTATGCTGAATATTGTTAATATTATAACAGCTGTGGCTTTGGCGGTGCTTGGCTTTTTGCTGGGACCGCTGAGCTGCAAGGTGCTGAATAAAATTCCGGCGGAGTGGCTTTGCGATTATGACGAAAAGCCGACGGAAGAGCTTCTTAGCGGAAATCGTTATGCAGTAAAGCCTGTGGGCTTTATTATGGGTGCCGTCTTGGCGGTATTCATGGCGGCAACGGTTTTCTTTACGGGCGTATCCGCTGAATTGCCGATTATCTTATTATTGTATATCTTTTTAATGCTGATTTCGGCATCCGATGCGAAATATACTATAATTCCCGACCAGTTCACAATAGCAGTTGCGATTATATCACTTATTTTTGCGGTGGTTGATTTGTTTACCGCACAAAATTTTATTAAGTCGTGGTATTCTCCGATACTTGGTGGATTGTGCGGCGGAGCATTGCTCATAGTTCTTGATATGCTGAGCACATTAATATTTAAAAAAGCAGGATTCGGCTTTGGCGATGTTAAGCTTCTTGCGGCTTTGGGAATTATGTTCGGTGTTAAATATACTGTAATAATGCTCGTGTTGTCGTTCCTTGTGGCAGCAATTCATTTCCTGGTAATAATCCTTGCAGGCAAGGCAAAGCGTGGCATATATTTGCCAATGGGCCCTTACATTTGCTTGGCGACTGTTTTGACAATTATGCTTCATACACAATTTGAGAAACTTTTCGGATTATATCAGCTTCTTTTGCAGATGGACGTGCTGCCGTAAGTATTAATTGATTAAGACTTCGGAGCAATAACAGTGATAATTCCAAAATATCCGTTAACCCGTGTTTTCGCACGGGTTAAGGCAGTTTAAATTTGCTTATTTTATGAGCAATAAAAAATGCTTCGTGCAAAGCATTTTGCAGACTGACTGCAACTGAGGTTGGTCTGTGTTTAACCTCTAACATCAATAATTACATATAGAAGGAGTCCAAATAATTATGAGAGCAAGCAGCTTGAAAATCGGTCAGATACTTATAAATATGGGTGCAATTACGCCTGACCAGCTTGACCAGGCACTCAGCATGCAGAAATCCAACAATCTTCGTTTGGGTGAAATTCTCATTAAAGAGAAAATGTGTACCGAAGAGAAGGTTTGTCTTGCATTATCCAAACAGTTTTCTATACCGTTTGTAGACCTTGATGAGGTTGAGCTTAAGGACGAGCTTTCAACACTCATTTCCTCGGAGGTTGCAGAGCAGTGTATGGTAATTCCGCTTGAGCTTATTGACCGTACATTGACGATTGCCGTTGCCGACCCTCTTGATTATAAGGGCTTGAATAAAATTCAAACAACAACAAAAATGCAGCTGCAAACCGTTATTGCGGCACCAACGCAGATTCAAAAGGCTCATCAGGCTATGTATGCTTCAAAAAGAGCTTATGATGAGGCAAGAGAGTTTATTGCAGGACAGGTAAGCCAGGCAGGTAAGGAAGAAGAGATTGATGCGGCTAAAGCAGCAGCCGATGACCAGCCTATTATCCGTTTTGTAAACAACATGATTGAAGAAGCAGTAAGACTTAAAACCTCCGATATTCACATTGAGCCGATGGAGGAAACAATGCTTATTCGTTTCCGTATCGACGGTAAGCTTCAAAAGTACATGGAAACAAGTGCACAGCTTGCACCTTCGGTTACATCGCGTATTAAGTTTATCGGTGGCATGAACATTGCCGAAAAGCGTATTCCGCAGGACGGTCGTATTAACTATCGTGTTGGTAACACAGAGGTTGATATGCGTATTTCAATCCTTCCCGTTGTATTCGGTGAGAAGGTCTGTGCCCGTATTACGACCGCCCTCGGCTTGAAAATGGATAAATCGGCAATCGGCTTCCTTCCCGAGAACCTTGCAAAATTTGATCACCTGCTTTCCCAGAACAGAGGTATTATCCTTGTAACGGGTGCTACGGGTTCCGGTAAATCTACAACGCTTTATACAGGTCTTAAGGGTGTAATGAGAGAAGATATCAACATCATCACCGTAGAGAACCCTGTCGAAATGATTATCCCGGGAATCAACCAGGTTGATATCAACGAAAAAGCAGGTCTTACCTTCGCAGGTGCACTTCGTTCAATTCTTCGTCAAGACCCGGATATCATCATGATCGGTGAGATTCGAGATAAAGAAACAGCCGAAATCGCCGCATCTGCATCTATCACAGGTCACTTGGTTCTTTCAACATTGCATACATATAATGCCGCATCTTCAATCGTAAGACTTGTAGATATGGGTATTGAGCCGTTTATGGTATCTTCATCTGTAATCGGTGTAATTGCTCAGCGACTTGTTCGCCGTCTTTGCGTAAACTGCAAGCAGCCGTATATTGCAGGTCCTCATGAGCTTGAGTTTTTGGGAATTGATGATCCGAATATTGAGCTCAGATTGTACCGTGCACCGGAGGGCGGCTGTGAAAAGTGCAACCGTTCCGGTCATAAGGGCAGACTTGCCGTGCATGAGGTTCTGCTTGTTTCTTCGGACATTAAGAGAGCAATTCAGATGAATAAATCAACAGAGGATATCAACGACCTTGCTGTTGAAGAAGGTATGATCCCGATGAGAGAAAACCTCAGAATGAACGTAATCAACGGTATCATTTCTCTTGAAACAATGATTGAGGCTGCAAGCGAGGATATGCTCTAAGCTCAATTCAAATACAGAATTTATCCAAATACAACAAAAATTGCTTTGATTTGTATTATGGTTATTGTAAATTATTTGATGTTATGTTATAATCATAATAAGTTTACAGCTTGGCTTTGCTGAGTTGTTCGGTTATAAATGTGCATTGCTCGAACTTGCAAGGCGGCAGTGTGCAAACAAAAAATCTTACCTGAATGGGGGAACTATCGTATGGATTTTATTGCAATGGTAAAAGAAGCTGTTGAAAGCGGAGCTTCCGATATCCATATGTCTGCGGGTAACTGCCCTGCTTACAGACTTCACGGTACAATGAGATACTGGGAGGGCGATCCGCTCACAGACGAAGACGTTACATATATGATCAGCCAGGTTTTGAATAAAGAGCGTTTTGACATCTTTATGGAAACCTGCGATGTCGACGGTGCCGCAACTATTGAAGGCTGCAGCCGTTTCAGAATCAATGCGTTCAGAACAAGAAACGGTGCTTCTCTTGTAATGCGTGTTATCAACGAAACAACTCCTGAGCTTGATAAGCTCAATCTTCCTGCTTCAATCGCTAAGATTCTTGAACTTAAAGAAGGCTTGGTGCTTGTAACAGGCCCGACAGGTTCCGGTAAATCTACAACCTTGGCGGCTCTTATTCACCAGATTAACAGAGAGAGAAACCTTAATATTGTTACTATCGAGGACCCGGTTGAGTATTTGCACCGTCCTATCGGCTGTGTTATCAACCAGAGAGAAATCGGCCCCGACAGCCATTCATATCATACAGCTCTTCGTGCCGTTCTTCGTGAAGACCCCGATATTATTCAAATCGGTGAGATTCGTGACTTCGAGTCCGTATCTATTGCACTTTCCGCAGCAGAAACAGGCCACTTGGTATTCTCCACACTTCATACAGAGGGTGCCGCAAAGTCTGTTGACCGTCTTGTAGATATGTTCCCTGCCGCTCAGCAGCGTCAGGCACTCGGTCAGATTTCCACATCTTTGAAATGCGTAGTTTCACAAAGACTTCTTCCGAGATGCGATATCCCCGGACGTATCGGTGCATTTGAAATTATGTTCGTAAACAGTGCTATTTCCAACCTTATTCGTGAGAACAAGATTGCCATGATTGAGCAGGTTATCGAAACAAGCAAGGGCTCCGGTATGATCACAAGAAACAAGAGTGTTCAAATGCTGCTTGACCGTGGCTATATCACACCTCAAACAGCAAGAGAGTACAGCTTCGATGTTAGCGAAAATGACCAGCAATATACAAACGGAACAATGGCAGCTCCCGGCATGGGTGCCCCCGCTATGGGCGGTGCAAGACCTCCGTACGGCGGTATGAACAATAACCGAAGATGAGGTGAATCGAATTGAAATATTCTTATCTTGCCATTGATGGTAAAAACAAAAAATACAGAAGTGAAGTAAATGCCGAAAGCCGAGAAGAGGTAAAGAGAATTCTTGCCGATAGAGGCATGACGGCTATTGAAATCAGTGAATATAAAGACCCTTCTACTGCTGAGGGTCAGGAAAATCTGCCGTGGTATAAAAGAGATATCGGCGGTAAGGATATCCATGATGTTGTATTGCCGAAGAAAAAGGTTCTTACAACAATGCACCAGATGGGTATCATGATGAAATCAGGTATTTCCCTTTCCATGGCGATGGAAGTATTGCTTGACACTGAGGCTGATAAGCAGATGAAGAGAATACTTACTATTGTAAGTAGCGAGCTTTACAACGGTGTTCCGCTTTCTCAGTCCTTGGGTTCTTTTAAAACCTTCCCTGAAGTTGTTATCAGCCTTGTAGCTGCCGGTGAGGCAAACGGTCGTTTGGATATGGCTTTTGAAAATGCGGCTGATATTCTTCACAGAGAAATAGCACTTGCAAGTAAAATCAAGAGTGCTATGATGTACCCTGTATTCCTTATTTTCCTTACCATTGCAATGATCATTGTAATGTCAATGTTCGTATTGCCTTCCTTCGCAGGCGTATTTACAGCGTTCGGCTCAGATTTGCCTGCACTGTCAAAGGCAGTAATGGCGTTCTCCGACTTTATGATTGCTTACTGGTGGATAGTGCTTATCATCGTCGTAGCTATCATCGTCGGATTCAGAATGTTGCTCAAGTACAACGAGTCCTTCGCAATGTGGCTTGCAGAGTTCCTTTTGAAGGTGCCGATTATCGGACCTGTTATGAGTGCTACATATATTGCACGTTTCTGTAATATCATGTCTACTCTTACAGACGCAGGTGTTAGTATTCTTAGAGCACTTGAGCTTTCAAGAGATGTTATTTCCAATATCTTTATGAAGGACTGCTTGAATCAGGTTATCGAGGATGTTAAAATCGGTACTCCGATCAACGTATCAATGAGCCATTATCCTGTATTCGATGCAATTCTTGTATCAATGGTTCGTGTAGGTGAGGAATCCGGTATGTTCTCCGACTCAATGCACAAAATGGCAGACCTTTATCAGGAGCAGTCTGACGAAGCAACAAAGAGATTGACAGATGCTATGACACCTATTATGACAATCATCGTAGCAGGTATCGTAGGTGTAGTTGCAGTATCTATTGTACAGCCGATGTTCGGTATGTATGGTGTTGTTGCAGAGTCTGCATAATTATTTTAAAAATCTATTGCGTAAAGCATTTTACAAAGCCCAGCGGTATTTCCGTTGGGCTTTGAGTTTTAATTTAAGTTTATATATGAGTTTGTAACGGTGGTATGATTGTTATATTTTGCGGCAGGAATTAAACTATCGCTTATTTTTTTGCTATATGTCAATGGTAGGGGAAACCAAAAAAATGAAAGATAACGCAACAAGCGGTAGGAATTAAACTATCGCTTATTTTTTTGCTCTATGTAAATAGGTTATGGCAACCCTAAAAATGAAAGTTAAATCGACAAGCGGTAGGTTAAACTGCCGCTTGTTTTTTTAGGCTCGGTTGTAACATTTCTATTTTATTAAAACGGCTGAGTGAAACGGTGGAGCAAACGGCGAGTAACAATGCGAGTAGAAAGGTGAGTAGAATGGTGAGTAAAATGGTGAATTAAAAGGTGAATAAAACGGTGAATTAAAAGGTGAGTAAAGCGGTGAGTGAAACGGTTAATAAAACGGTGAGTGAAAAAGTGAGAAAAGCCGTGAATAAAACAATGAGCGAAAAGGTGAGTAAAAAATGAGTGAAACGGAGCGAAAAACTAAAAACTAATTTCTGAATGGCACGCCGTAGTCGCCTGTTATTGGGTCTTTAAAGAGCGGCAGCTTCGGTGGAATTACCGTAAAGTATGCGAACATAAAATAATATGCCGCAAGAAGTATAAGAGCAGGTACATAATATCTTTCAAGAAAAGGTGCGGATGTGATTAATTTATACGAGATGTAAAAGGATAAAATCGTAAATACCAAGCCCGAAGCGATATCCACTATAACAATGCTGTGCCCGACAAAGTAAGTATATGTATAGAAAAAAATCGGGATTGAGAACAGCAGAAAATACAGTCCGACAGTTTTGGCAACTACAAATTTTCTAAACGGCAAACGAATACAGGCGAGTTCGATAAAGCCCCAAATCACATAGGGCAGACTGAATATTTTTAAATGCTCCCATACACTTTCGTTCACTGCGGAAAAAAGTACAGCCCAAGTTGCTTGCCCGCTCCAGTCATATATATAATGAAGCAGGACAGCGGCGAAAAATACAAATACCACTCCCCATATTTCCATTTTCAGCAGAGATTTTTGTATATCATATTTCAAAATATGACGTGTGTCTGCCATATAAATCCCCTCCCGACAAAGCAATGCTGTTAATTTTATTAAATAAAGACACTATTATAAAATTGCGGTGGTGTATAAAGGGTTTGTCAAGAAAAGTGTGTAAGTTTATTTATGAAAGTTGGGATTTGAATGTTACCCA
>JBGVDU010000060.1:0-2001 GCA_045119555.1 Acutalibacteraceae bacterium
TACCGTAAAGAGCAACACCTTCACCAAGTGCAACGAAAATAAGAGACTTACCGAAGTTTTTAGGATCCTCACTTGTTGCTCCGATAGCCGCAGGAGCCGCATAACCAACTGCAATACCGCCGCCGATACAAGAAAGACCTGTTGCGATACCTGCACCGATAAGACCCATTCCCATAGAGCTTGCAGCAGCCTGAGCAGCGGCATCTGTTGCTTCAGCGGCACTTGCTACCATTGGGCACATGAAGCATACCAAAAATACAGCACAGAAAGATGCAATCTGCATATACAAAGCTTTCTTTCTCTTGCAGCCTTTTTTTACAGCTCTGTTAGCAAGACAAACTGATGTAATACCAAAAATAACCGGAATAGAAAGTAATACAAATTCCATAACAATAATCCTCCTAAAATACATTAAAACGCAGTAAGCTGCGAAAATATGAACTGCTTTTATTCAGCCAAAGACTTAACGGGAGCAAACGCTCTGCCGTCACCTTTGTAGAATCTGCCGAACATTTCGTAGAATTCCAATCTCAAAACCTGAATACAAACAAGCAAGGCTTCGAGTGCCATTACGAAAATATTACCTATGATAACAATCGCAACATATCCTACACCGCTTGCCATATTAGCTAATGTGAATACAACCTCCATCATTCCGGCATGAACAAGTACAAACGCACCTACACGCAGGAACGACATTGTGTTTGTAACATAGCTCAAAAGAACTTCAAACAACTCAAAGAAGTTTTGAACGCAATATCCGCCCCAGCTCTCAGGCTGCCAATTCTTTTTTCCGGATATCAGCTTTCCGAGAGGCTCTTTGAGGAAAACAAGAAGCAACGGTATAGCAATTAAGAAAATCACATAAAGGATATTCAAAACCTTTATACCAAGGAACATCTGAGATACAAGGGCAACAACAACCGAAACATAGAATACAAGTCCGCAAATACCGTTGTTACCAAAAATCGCATTCTCTTTATCGTCCATTTTGAGTGAAACTATTATATTCAATATTATAGCAATAGTTACAAGTAAAACACCTATTCCCACAGCCGCATAAATTATTGTATTGGTGGTGGCAGGTGCCATAACACTGATCGGTTTTTCATCAAGACCAAACAACGCCTTATATAAAGGATCGAGCAAATGTTCAAATCCGAATACCGATCCATAAACAAATCCGAACAGCGTTCCCGAAATTCCGCACGGAATCAATATAGAACCCAACGGATTTTTCTTCTTTTTCATAAATATGCCAAACAGCATAACCATTAGTCCATGACCGACATCGCCGAACATTATACCAAATAAAATTGTATATGTTACCGCAATAAATGTTGTAGGATCAAATTCTCGGTAATTCGGCAAGCCATACATTTCGGTATAGAATTCAAAGCCCTTAGTCAGACGGTTGTTTTTCAGTTTTACGGGAGGTGAATTTCTCAATTCATTTTTGCCGTCACTCAACGTACATTCAACAGAATCCACTGACATCAATTTTTTCACGATCTCATCGGCTTTGTCTGCTGTAACCCAACCGATAACGACAAAGCTTCGGTTGTAGGTAACCGCTTTATTCATCACATCATATTTCTTCTGAATTTCCGTAAAATAGCTGTGATAAAAATTCAAATTATCCATTTCGGCTTCAATAAATAATCTGAATTCCTTCTTTGTTGCCTCGAGACGTTTTTTAAGCTTCGGCAGCATTTCCTTTTGCTGTTCATAATAATGCTCGGGAGTGCCGTTTAAATCCAGAATATCGCAGCTTTCAAAATACAAGCCGGAAAAAATTCTGTCTACATCGTCACTGTTTGCAATAGGTGACATATAAAGTCCCCAGTAATACTCATCATCATGCGAACAAGGGAAAAATATCACAAAAGGATTATCTTTGTAATTCTGCAATTTTTCATAGCTCTGCTTGGGAAGCTTTCCGAAATTTGCTTTAATATATCTGCAATCGTGGATTTTTTCGATTTCCAAATCCAAATTGAG
>JBGVDU010000061.1:0-1959 GCA_045119555.1 Acutalibacteraceae bacterium
GTATTTTGTTATCCATACAATATGATATTTTATATCATAAGTACAGTGTGACGATGTTCTGTAATTTTCCATTGCTTTCACCTCTGGCTTTATTATTTACCAAAGGTTTATCATTAATTACTCAGCAGGTCGACCTAAAGGTTTCGCCTAAAGGCGAGGGTTTTAACCCCATGTTACAGACAATAAAACAATGACTTCCTGGCCGGGACAAGCAATGACAAAATCGGGAACAGACGATAACGGCAAAGCCGAGTACACCTTTGAATTACCCGATGGTGCAACTTATGTTATCTTCTCAAACGGAAGCTCCCAGACTGTTGACATCTCATACGGAGGCGGCGAGGTTCACTATTATCCGACATCTTCAACCGATTCAAAAGGAAACTATGAAGTGGGAATTTTGTAAAATTAATCAAATAATTATAAAGGAGGGAATTGCCTTAAACAGACGATTATTAAAATTCTGCTCAACAATAAATTAAGCTCAACAAAATATAAAATTTAGGAGAGGATTTATTTGAATAAAAAATCATTAAAATTCTGTTCGGCAATTATTTCTTTAGTAACGCTTATGTCGCCCTTCAGCATTTTAACATCAAGTGCCGAAGAAGCCGCTGCAGACAGCAATAATCAAAATCAAAGCATAAATATCGTTTCGGAGGAGGAGGATTTTTCCTCATTCGGAACAGGTGACCTTTCGTTTGAGAACGGGGAATTACCCGACGATTCTAAGGTAATCAAATCAACAGATGAATATTACAATATTGCAAGCGACGGAAAGCTGACCATACACAGCTCGGGCGATGCACTTCTGCCCGACAGTGTGGACAACAGCGAAAGCGAGTATTTCCCGAAAATCGACAGTCAAGGAAGCGTAGGCTCTTGCGTTGCATGGGCAAATGCCTACTATCAGTTCACTTATACGATAAACAAGCTGATGGGTGTTCCGACAACCGACGAAAATACATTCTCCCCGAAATGGATTTATAATTTTGCCAACGGCGGAAATGATCTCGGAAGTTCCCCTGAGGATGTTTATTCCTTAATGAAAGAAATTGGAAATGTGCCTATTACTATGGTACCGTATGACTACGATTACACTACATGGAGTCCTCAGGAAGAAATTTGGAAAACTGCCGCACGATACAGACTTTCCGATTTTCAGTATTTCGATGAAGTAGGCGAAGAGGAAACTCAGATAACCTCGCCCGACGATTCCGATCTGGAGGTTATAAAAACTGCACTTGCAAACGGAGAAGTTCTTACTTATACAACCTGCATCTACAGCTGGGAAAGCACTTCAATTAAAGCAAACAGCGGTGCTCCCGAAAACGACAGCTATGTCGGTCAAGAAGCCGTATATGCACGAATCGGCAGTGACGGCTCTCACAGAATGACACTTGTCGGCTACAATGACAACATCTGGATCGACATAAACAATAACGATGCTATTGATGACGGCGAAATGGGTGCTTTCAAAATTGCAAATTCCTGGGGTACAGGCTACGGCAACAATGGCTTTATGTGGGTTGCATACGATGCTCTCAACAAAGTCACCAGCGTAGAAAACGGTCCCAACGCAAGCTCAAGACAACGCATTTTTTCGTTCATCTCAAGAATTGATGTTCTTCCGTATGACTCACACTCAAATTTGTATTTGACATGCACGCTTAACTCTAAAAACAGATCTGAAACAAATGTTTATATAATAGCAGAAAAAGACGGTACTGAGATTTCTTATCAGACACCTCCGAGAGGCAAATACTCAAGTAAATATTCCTATGACGGAACAGAAAATGCAAATGACGGTGTGCTGGCATTCCCTCTCGATTCCGTAATACCCGGTATAACCTCGGAAACCTTCGACGATTACACTTGGTATGTGAAATTTGAAGATAAAACAGCCGACGGAAATATCTTTACCGTAAAAGATGCGGTAATTGAAGATGTCAACACAAA
>JBGVDU010000062.1:0-12079 GCA_045119555.1 Acutalibacteraceae bacterium
GGTGGGTTTTAAGGGCAACGCCCTTAACAATTATTACTAATCCCCTACCGTCAAAATAGCCTAAAAATCCGCATTTTTTCGCAAAATATCTATCTTGAATTATGCGAGAAAAAAGTCAGAATAATTTTGTTTATTTGCAAAATAAACCCATATTGTTATTATAATATTCTGTAACTTTTGTGTCAAGAAAAACCGTAGGTTCATAATTAATATAACGATTGTTAAAAAAATGTTTATATTTTTTTGATAAAATTTGAATGTTTGTAAACTTAGGCTATTTGCGTAATTTTGCAAAATAGTTTATACTTCTTTACAGGCGAAATTTTTCTGAAAAATTTTTTAGAAAAAGTGTAACCTTTTTGCATTTTCGGACACTAATTTATGGACGATTATCAAGGCAATACTCACCTGTTCGTGAGTACTTGAGTAAAACCGACATAATTTTAAGGAGTACTATTATGAATTTTAAAGTTATTGGAACAGGAAGGTATGTTCCGGATAATGTAGTTACCAATGATGACATGGCAAAAATCGTTGAAACCTCCGATGAATGGATTTCCAAAAGAGTAGGTATCAAAGAAAGACGAATCAGCAAAACAGACACAACTCTTGATATGGGTGCAAAGGCTGCTGCCGCCGCTCTTGAGGATGCAGGCATTAAGGGAACCGACATTGACCTCATCATCGCAGGTACTATCTCAAGCGACACAGCTTGTCCGTCACTTGCCTGCATGATTCAAAACAGAATCGGTGCAAACTGCATGGCTTTTGATATCAGTGCGGCTTGTGCAGGCTACTTATTTGCCGTTGAAACAGCTATGGGCTACATTTGCAGAGGAAAAGCAAAGAGGGTTCTTATCGTTTGTTCCGAGAGAATGAGTAAGCTCATCGACTGGACAGACAGAAGCACTTGCGTTATCTTCGGTGACGGTGCTGCGGCAACCGTGCTTGAAGCAAGCGAGGAAGGAATTTACGATTCCGTATTCCACGTTACAGGCGGCGACGATGTACTTAAAATTCCGGCAACTAACGGTTGTTCCCCATTCTATCAGTTAGAATCCGAGAAGCCGTATCTCTTTATGGACGGCCAAAACACATTTAAGTTTGCAGTAAACTCAATTACAAACGATGTTGCCGAGTTGCTTGAAAAGACAGGCATTCAGAAGGAAGAGATTACTCACGTTGTTCCTCACCAGGCTAACAAGAGAATCATCGACTTCGCACAGAAGAAAACAGGCATTGACCTTGACAAGTGGTATGTGAATATCGACAGATACGGCAACGTTTCCTGTGCAAGTATTCCGATTGCTTTGGACGAGATGAACAAGAGCGGCATGTTTAAGTCGGGCGACAAGATTTTGCTTACAGCCTTCGGCGGCGGACTTGCAAGTGCATCTCTCATATTTGAGTGGTAATAACAGTTTATCTGTTAATATACAAAGTAAAAAAGAAAAAACAAAAACAAATTGAAATTTAAAGGAGAAAATTAAAATGGTATTCGAGAAAGTAGCAGCATTAATCGCAGAGAAAATTGATTGTGACGTAGCAGAAATTAAGCCGGAAACAAAGTTTGAGGATTTGAGCATTGACTCCCTCGACATCACAGAGCTGGCAATGAGCATCGAAGACGAATTCGACATCGAGTTCGAGGTTTCTCAGGAAATGACAACAGTAGCAGAGCTCGTTGCTGAGGTTGAGAAGAAGGTTGGCTAATTTTTAATAATTAGCTGTATTCACTTTGTTAATTTTAAGTTTAAAAGAGGTAAATCAATGATAAATTCTCCGATTTGTGAAGCTGTCGGAATTAAGTACCCCATTTTTCAAGGTGGTATGGCATGGATTGCTGACGGAAAGCTTGCCGCAGCAGTATCCGAAGCTGGCGGCTTGGGAATTGTTTCCGCTATGAATGCGGGCAGTGATTATTTGCGTGAGCAGATTAAAATTGCAAAGGCCGCAACGGATAAGCCGTTCGGCGTAAATATTATGCTCCAGAGCCCTCATGCCGATGAGGTTGCTCAGGTAGTAGCCGAGGAAAAGGTGGCTGTTGTAACAACAGGTGCAGGCAGTCCTGCAAAATACATGGAAATGTGGATTGAAGCAGGCATTAAGGTTATCCCTGTAATTGCATCAGTTGCAATGGCTAAGAAAATGGAAAAATGCGGTGCAACAGCAGTTGTTGCCGAGGGTCAGGAATCAGGCGGTCACATCGGTGAGCTTACCACTATGGCTATCGTTCCGCAGGTTGTCGATGCAGTAAATATCCCTGTCATTGCGGCAGGCGGTATCGCTGACGGCAGAGGTGTTGCAGCGGCATTTATGCTTGGTGCATGCGGCGTTCAGCTTGGTACAAGATTCCTCGTTGCCAAGGAGTGCGGCGTTCATCAGAACTATAAGGACGCAGTCCTCAAGGCAAGCGACATTTCCACAACAACAACAGGCAGACGTTTCGGCGGAAACACCTGCCGCAGCATTAAAAATGCCTTCACACGCAACTTCCTCAAAGAGGAGTACGCTCCCGAGGCAACAGCCGAAAGCATTGCAAATCTCGGTGTAGGTGCTTTGAGAATGGCGGCCGTTGAGGGCGACGCAAAGAACGGCTGCTTGCTTGCAGGTCAGATTTCGGGCCTTGTAAACAAGGAGCAAACTGCCGAAGAAATCGTTACAGAGATTTTCGAAGAGGCTGAAAAAATCCTGGGAGGTGCATCTAAATGGGTAAAATAGCATTTATGTTTTCCGGTCAAGGTGCACAGCACCCGGGTATGGGTAAAGAATTTTACGACAACAACGAGAATGTAAAAAAGCTTTATGACTTCGCAGAAAGCTTTAGAGAGGGTACTCTTGCTCAGAGCTTTGAGTCGGATATGGCTACAATTACATTAACTCAGAATGCACAGCCTTGCCTTTATCTCGCAGATTTGGCGGCGGCTGTTGCACTTAAGGACGAGGGAATCGTTCCCGACGCACTTGCAGGCTTCTCTCTCGGTGAGATTCCCGCACTCGCATTCGGCGGTGTGTTCTCTTACGAGGACGGCTTCAAAATCACCTGCACAAGAGGTGCCGCAATGGGCAAGGCTTCTGCTGAGGCAGACACAGGTATGGTTGCCGTTGTAAGATCCGACAACGAAACCGTTGAAAAGCTTTGCGAAAAGTACGAGCATGTTTATCCCGTAAACTACAACTGCTCAAATCAGCTTGTAGTTGCAGGTCTTAAAGAAGAGCTTGCTCCGTTCTCTGAGGAAGTGAAAGCAACAAAGGCTAAGGCTGTTCCGCTTGCAGTAAGCGGTGCTTTCCACTCCCCTTTCATGGACAAGGCTGCCGAGGAGCTTGGCGAATTTGTAAAGGACATTCCTTTCAGCGAGCCGACAACTCCCGTATATTCAAACTTCACAACCGAGCCGTACAGCGGCGATATGAAGTATTTGATTAAGAACCAAATCAACCACCCCGTTAAGTGGGAAATGATTGTCAACAAGCTTATCGCAGACGGCTTTGACACATTCATCGAGGTTGGCGTTGGTTCAACACTCCAGAAGCTTGTTCAGAAGATTTCAAAGGACGTTACAGCCTACAAGGTTGAGTCACTTGAGGACGTAGCTAAGGTTAAGGAGGCTTTACAGAATGCTTAAGAATAAGGTTGCCGTTGTTACAGGCGGTTCAAGAGGTATCGGTAAAGCCATCTGCAAGCTTTATGCAGAAAACGGTGCCAATGTTGCTTTGCTTTACGCAGGCAACGAAGCTAAGGCACAGGAAACAGTAGATGAACTTTTACAGTGTGGTGTAAAGGCTATTGCTTACAAGTGCAATATCGCTGATTTTGCACAGACTAAAGAAACATTCGCTAAAATTTTAGAAGATTTCGGCACTGTTGATATTCTCGTCAACAACGCAGGTCAGACAAGAGATAAGCTCATGCTTGCTATGGACGACAGCGATTTCGGCGACATTATTGATATCAACCTTAAAGGTGTCTTTAATACAACAAAGCAGATTTATCGTGTCTTTGCAAAGAAAAAAGCCGGTAAGATTATCAACGTAAGCTCCGTTTCGGGTCTTATGGGCAATCCCGGTCAGGCTAACTACTCCGCCTCCAAGGCAGGTGTAGTAGGCTTTACAAAGTCCGTAGCCAAGGAGCTTGCATCAAGAGGTATCACATGCAACGCCATCGCTCCGGGATTTGTTGCAACAGACATGACAACCGCTTTTGCAGATAACCGGAAGCTTATGGACACAATTCCAATGAAGCGTTTTGCTCAACCGGAAGAGATTGCTCAGCTTGCACTTTTCCTTGCGAGCGACAACGCTAACTACATCACAGGAGAGGTTATTCGCATTGACGGCGGTCTTGCTATGTGATTTACAGGAGGAAAGATATGAACAGAGTTGTTGTTACCGGTATGGGTGCGGTTACACCTGTTGGTAATTGCGTTAAAGATTACTGGGAGAACGTGACAAAGGGCGTTAACGGTATTGATGTAATCACCAAGTTTGACGTATCCGAGTCAAAATATAAATTTGCAGGCGAGATTAAAAATATTGATATTGCATCCGTCGTAGATAAGGCGACTATGAGAAAGACCGATCTTTTCTCACAGTATGCACTTTATGCCGCTCAGGAAGCTGTTGACGACAGCGGTATTCAGGGCAACATCGACCCGACAAGATTCGGTGTTTATTTCGGCTCCGGAATCGGCGGATTTGACACCTACTGCACTGAGCACACAACTTTCCTTGAAAGAGGTGCAAGAAGAGTATCTCCCCTCTTCATTCCTAAGATGATTTATAACATCGCCGCAGGCAACATTGCTATCCGTTTCGGTGCAAAGGGTGCCAATATGGCTGTTTCTACCGCTTGTGCAACAGGCTCAACAGCCATCGGTGAAGCTTACAGAGCTATTAAGCACGGCTATGCAGATGCTATCATTTGCGGCGGCAGTGAGGCTGCTGTAAATCCCTTCACAGTTGCAGGCTTCGGTCAGTGTCAGGCTTTGTCTGCCGCTGAAACAAAGGAAACCGCTTCCATTCCTTTTGATAAAAGACGTCAGGGCTTTGTTCTCGGCGAGGGTGCAGGTGTTCTTATTCTTGAAGAGTATGAGCATGCCGTTAAAAGAGGTGCAAAGATTTATGCAGAAATGGTTGGCTACGGCTCCACATGCGATGCTTACCATGTAACCTCTCCGGACCCCGAGGCTGAATCCACTGCAAACGCAGTTAAAGAGGCTATCGCAGGTCTTGACATTGATGCAGACAAGATTTACATCAATGCTCACGGAACAAGCACACATCTTAACGATAAGACAGAAACCGCTACCTTTAAGAAGGTATTCGGCGAGGACGCTTACAAGCTCCACATCAGTTCAACAAAGTCTATGACAGGCCACATGCTCGGTGCGGCAGGTGCAGTTGAGGCTATCACAGCTATCAATACACTCAGAACAGGCATTGTTCCGCCGACAATCAACCTCCTTGAGCCTGATGAGGAATGCGACCTCAACTACACACCGAACACAGCCGTTGAAACTCCGATTGAGCTTGCTCTTTCAACAAACCTCGGCTTCGGCGGTCACAACGCTTGCGTAGCATTTAAGGCGGTAAAATAATGAATATAGAAGAAATTAAAGAGATTATCCCCCATCGTGACAACATGCTTTTAATTGACGAAGCTTATGTTGAAGAAGGAATCGCATACGGCAAAAAGCACATCACGGGTGAAGAGTGGTTCTTAAAAGGGCACTTCCCCGGCAATCCGGTAGTTCCGGGCGTTATCTTGTGCGAAATTCTTGCACAGGCGAGCTGCGTGCTCCTTGCGGAAACCTCACAGGGTGCTACTCCCTACTTTACAGGTCTTGACAAGGTAAAGTTTAAAAATAAGGTTCTTCCGGGCGACACTTTTGAAACTCAGTGCGAGATTATCCGTTCAAAGGGTCCTTTCCACTTTGCTAAGGGCAAGGGCTATGTCAACGGCAAGCTTTGTGTCAGTGCGGAATTTTCATTTGCATTGATGAAATAATTAATACTAAACACCAATAGAACATCAGAGGGACAGTTATGGCGAACATATTTACAAAACTTTTTCAAAATAAAAATCAGCACCCCGATGTTGACGGACTTATCAAAAAGACCGAGAACGTAACTCTCGGCTGTAAGGGCTGCGGAACCGAAACAAGTAAGCATCAGCTTCTTAAAAATAACATGGTTTGCCCGAAGTGCGGTAAATACTTCCGTCTTGGAGGCAAAGAGAGAATTCAGCTTCTTTGCGACAAAAAGTCCTTTACAGAGATGTTTGACACCTTTGAAAGCGTAGACTTTTTGGAGTTCCCGGGATATGCCGAAAAGCTTGAAAAATCCAAGAAATCAACAAACGAAAAGGACGCCGTTGTTTGCGGTACAGCAAAGATTAACGGTCAGGAATTCGCAGTTTTTGTAATGGATTCAAGATTTATGATGGCAAGTATGGGTTCTGTTCTCGGTGAGAAGATTACATCAATCTTCGAGTACGCAACCGAAAACAATTTGCCTGTAATCGGCTTCACTGCTTCGGGCGGTGCAAGAATGCAGGAGGGTATCGTTTCCCTTATGCAGATGGCAAAGGTAAGCGGTGCTGTAAAGCGTCATTCAAATGCAGGCAATCTTTACATAACGGTACTCACCGACCCTACAACAGGCGGTTGTACAGCAAGCTTTGCAATGCAGGGTGATATTATCCTTGCCGAGCCGAAAGCACTCGTAGGCTTTGCAGGCAGACGTGTTGTTGAGCAAACTACAAAATCACGCTTGCCCGACAACTTCCAGAGTGCGGAATTTTTGCTTGAGCATGGCTTTGTTGATGCAATCATTCCGAGAGATGAGCTTAGAGATTCACTGTCTAACTTACTCAATATTCATTCAAAGAAGGGTGGGAAAGTATGATGACTCCGTATGAAAAGCTGAAAACAGCAAGAGCAAGCACACGACCGACGGGAAGTGCTTATGTAAAGGAAATTTTCGATAATATTATCGAGCTTCACGGCGACCGCAGATACGGCGACGACCCTGCCATTTACAGCGGTATCGGCTATTTGGACGAGGATACTCCCGCTACTTTTATTGCAATCGACAAGGGTACTGATTTGCAGAGCAGACTTGCCCGCAATTTCGGCTGTCCAATGCCCGAGGGTTATAGAAAAGCTCTCAGACTTATGAAACAGGCTGAGAAATTCAACCGACCCGTTGTTTGCTTCGTTGACACACTCGGTGCTTTCTGCGGTGCAGAGGCTGAGGAGCGTGGTCAGGGACAGGCTATTGCCGAAAATATCCTTGAAATGATGGGACTTAACACACCGATTATCACAATCGTTATCGGTGAAGGCGGAAGCGGCGGTGCTTTGGCACTTGCAACTGCCGACAGAGTTTATATGCTTGAAAATGCAGTTTACTCCGTTATCTCCCCCGAAGGCTGCGCAAGTATTCTTTGGAAAGACAGCAACAAGGTAGCAGACGCCGCCGCTTGTCTTAAAATTACTGCAAAGGATATGAGAGAATTTAAAGTTATCGAAGGAATCATTACAGAGGATTTCGACAACTTTGACAAGATGTGCAAGTCTATCAGACATCAGCTGAAAAAGGATCTTAAGGATTTATGCAATCAGCCAACTTCAAAGCTTCTTGATAACAGATACAATCGTTTCAGACGTATCGGATTCTTCAACAAGCTTGAGGACAACTCGGATAATTCCGAGGAATAATGCTTAAATATCTACTCCCACCGTTTTCTGACTCGGTGGGAGTTTTTTTAATTCATACAAGCAAATACAGACATCTCCTTTATCACACATCACTTTTTTCGTAAAAATACGGAAAAACCCGTAAATGTTTCAAAATTGAGAACAAAAATGTTATAAAATCTATTGAAAAAAGGATTCAAATATAGTAAAATTTTAGTAAAGGAGTGATTTCTGATGCTTGACATGACTAAAGCCAATAAACCAAATAATGACAGAATCAAATTTGAACAGACAGACAGTACAAATTGTGTTGTTGAAAACGAATATTTTAAAATTTACAACGATACCAAGTCGGGCAAGACTTTTAAGGTAATCAATAACGAGGTTGTACCGATTGAGCTTAGAGAGCTTAATATGTGGAAAAACAGACAGAAAAATCCGGGTAACTTTACCGTTGATATAATCAGAGATGATAAGGGTGCTATATATGATTACGTCATCTCCAGAAGCTCATCCAATTCCGGTGCGGCTGTATCTGCACCTGTTGCTCCCTCTGCCTCACCCATTATTCAATCGGCACCTATTCCGCCGCTTGCCGCCACTACACCGATTCAGTCGGCTGTTTCCAGACTTACACCACCTCAGTCAACAGCAGCTCCAAGTCCTGCTGTAACAACATTATCAGCCAATGCACCAGAAATCAGCAGAATTAAGTTTGAAATGACAGACTCTACAAATCTTGTTATCGAAAACGAATTTTGTAAAATATACAGAGATTCCAAATCAGGCAAAACCTTTAAGGTTATCAACGGAGAAGTTGCTCCGATTGAGCTTAAAGAGCTTAATATGTGGAAAAACAGACAGAAGAATCCCCAGAATTTCAACGTGGAAATTGTTAAGAATAAAAACGGAAACGTTCACGACTATATTATTTCCAGAAGTTCTTCAAGCGATGCAGCACCTATTGCAACAGCCGCACCGACTTCACCTGCCCCGTCAGTATCAGCAGTTACAGAGGTTAAACCCTCTGCGTCCGCTCCGACAGCAGTCGCTTCAAATTCCGTTGCTCCAGTTAAATCAGCAGTTCAGCCTGCTCCTGCTCCTGCTCCAAAGGCAGCCTCCGCAGTTACAACATCTGTAAATAATTTCGTCACCAGCGACAGAATTAAATTTGAAGAAACAGAATCAACTATCTGTGTAATCGAAACAGAGTTCTGCAAAATATACAGAGATTCAAAGTCGGGCAAGACCTTCAAGGTAATCAACGGAATGGTTGCTCCGATTGAGCTTCGAGAGCTTAATATGTGGAAAAACAGACAGAAAAATCCTCAGAATTTCTCTGTTGAAATCGTTAAAGATGCCTCGGGTGCAGACCATGACTTTATTATCACAAAGGTGGATTCCAATTCGGTTACGTCCGCTGTTTCTGCTCCTGTCGCTCAGAACAGTACACAGACAAAGCCTGTCACAAGTAAGGCTCCAACGGTTGTTGAAGGCTCCGTCAGCCGTGCTCCTATTGCCGAGAGCGTAAGAACGGACTCTCCTTCAAAGAAGAGAAAGCCAAAGTCTACTCGCCTGTGCAAATGTGCAATTTGCGGAAACGAATTCAACGATGCCGATTTATTCCTCTTCGGAAACCGCAACTTCTGCCTTAACTGCATTGAAGACTGCGTTAAAGAGAGAGTTCAGGGCTTCCCTGTTGACCCTGTTGAGAAAGCTATTCTCGACGTTACAACAGCTGATGAGCTTTATTGCACATATTCAACTGTCACAGACTACCCGTATCTTGACGAGGAATTTTGCGTTAATGTCTGCACAGTAAGCAGAGCGGCGGAATCCGTAATCGAAGATACAACCGTAGAAACTATTGACGACAAAGGTGTTTTCTTTGATGACTTGAAGAGATTCGGTTTGAAAAAGATTATCGTTAATAATGACAGCAGTCACATTTTCTCTCCGCATGATTTCGATGAACATGTTAAGACAGAATGTGTTTTAGCACCTAAGCTTTATTTTAAGATTTTGAATTTCCTTCAGAATAACGATGAAGAACTTCGTGAAAAGATTGCTCCCGTATTCTTGGGAAGTAAGCTATATACATTTGGCTTAACAGATGACATTGTAAAAATCACAGAAGATAACCTTGACGAATTTAAGCCACTGACAATAAGTGACGGTTATGTAAACTTCTGCCCCGTATTTACCGATGTTACAGAAGCAAGAAATGTAGGCATGCCTTTTAAGGGACTTTATGAAATTGATGCTGCTTTGATTCCCGATAACGGTATCACACATTACATAGTAAACCCTGCAAGCCTTGCATTTATTATCAATAAAACAACCTTAGAGGGTGTTGAACCAAAAATCGAAGCAGATGAGGACATCGTCGAAGAGAAGCCTTCGGAGGAATCAACCGAAGCAGTATCCGATACAACTGAAACTTCAGTCGAAACCTCCACTGTTGAGGAAAACACAACAGATGAACCTGTTGCCGATGCTCCGATTGCTGAGGATATCACTGCAGATGAACCTGTTGCTGATGCTCCTATTGCTGAGGATATCACAGCAGATGAGCCTGTTGTTACTCCTGTTGCAGATCAGTTTATCACAGAAGAGCCAGTTGTTTCCGCTCCAGTTGCGGATCAGTTCATTGCAGAAGAGCCGATTGCTCCTGTTGAGGATAACATTCTGACATTTGAACAAGAACAAGCTTCTCCCGTAATTGAAGAGGAAGCTGTTGCGGATTCTCAGATTGAGGAAACTACTGCCGAGGTTATCGCAGAAAAAAGTATTGATGACATTGTCAGCGACCTCGCTTCAGAAAGTGATTTTACCACCTCGCTCGATCTTTCCAACTTAATGATGGACGAGGTTATTGAAAACAAGCCTCAATCTTCTAAAATGTCAATTCAGCATCAAATAGCATTGACAAGAGAAATAGCAGGCGAATTGGAAACTGAGGGAGATTTTTCCGTAGCTCAAATTCTTGGTGAAAAATTAAACGACAGTTACAGAGATCTCGCTAATTTAATTGTAAAAGCCGATAAAATGTATGCACAATTCGATGAACACACCAAACACGTTTTAATCGACGGCTTTAACAGAGGTCATATTTTCTCAGACAGGGCCATTGCAGAACGCTCCATTGAAGCATTCAAGCAAAACGGATTTGATGTTTACATAAAAGAATACAGCAACGATGAACTTTTCACCATGCTTTATGAATATAAGCGTCACGGTATTCAGGACCTTGTGCTTGATGAAAGTGCAAATTGGATCGTAATTTCAACCGATACTATTTCCGATATGCTCGATGTAAGCGACAGCGAGTATGTTTCAATTCCGGTTACAAACCCTGAGCTTATGTTCAGCATGACTACACTGTTCCAGAAGCTTCAGTCTAAGACGGATAATCCCAACCGCAAGGCAGAGATCGCTTCCTGTGAAAGACGTATGATCAGAGAGTTTACAAGTGCAAGATATATTCTTCCGCTTCTTGCTTACGATAAGGACAATAAGCACCCGATTACGGTTGACAACAAGAGCGGTGTTAAGCGTGTACTCGTATTCAGCGACGTATTTGAAATGAAGAGATTCTTTGGCGATAAGTTTGATATCGTTCAAGACTATAAGATTCTATCCTACAACGATATGATCAGAGAGTTTGCCGTACAGGAAAACACAGTTGTTGTTCTTAATGAGGGTTCGTTAAGATTTGAATTCAACGAACATAACTGCGACCATATTAATAGGGTTATCAATAATTAATTAAGGTTTTCATAACAAAACTTTTAATGACAGACTGTACTTTGTTTATACATGAGTGCAGTCTGTTGTTGTATTCATTGGAATTTGTATAAGGAGTAATTTTGCACGCTTTACAAATATCTGTTGCAAAGCATAAAGAAAGGTCTTAGGTTACACTCTGATAAAACCTAAGACCTTTTGTATTTTTATTTAATTTCCTAATTTTCAAATGAAATTAACCGTTATAGGTAGTAATTTCGATTGACTCAATCACAACATCTTCAGTCGGCTTGTTGCTTTCGTCAACGCTTACAGCCGCAATGCTGTCAACTACGTCCATACCGTCAATAACCTGTGCAAATACAGTATGTCCTCTGTCAAGGGCATTGTACTGACCGTCAAGCGTAGGATTACCGCCATACTTAGAATAAAGCTCCTTAACCTCATCGGGAATTAAATCAGTATTCATAAAGCTGATATAGGAGGTAGCGTATGTTGAGAGGAATGCCTCAAGAACATCGCTCGACTGAGCAGAACAAAGTGCTTCGTAAGCAGACTCCCAGTTAGCCTCCAAGCTTTCCCAGTTAATATTGTCCGTGCCTGCCTGATTGATGAAGAACTGACTTCCATTT
>JBGVDU010000063.1:0-4317 GCA_045119555.1 Acutalibacteraceae bacterium
CAAGCTCATCGGGAGTGAAGGCCTTTTTTGACAACGGTTTTAAAATTTCCCCAAAAACCAAAATCATTTCGATAGGAGAAATTACGGCAGGAGCTTTGCGTGAACATGGAGTTAATGATTTCGCCATATCTGCAACCTGCAATATAGAGGGAGTTGCAGAGAAGATTGTTGATGGAGTATTATCGGCGTCAAAATAAATTATAAAATGTGGTTTTATCCATGACAGGAGATTAAAAAATGAACAGATTCAGACGGCTCAGAGTGAGTGAACAAATGCGTAGGCTTGTGCGAGAAACGCATATAAGCAAGGACGATTTGATTTATCCGAATGCAGAATAACGGAATTTATATTGCCCCATCGCAGTTCGAGGCAATGTTTGTATCGTGTGCACAGAGTGAAGAGGATATCAAGAAACCTGTGATGTAATTTTGAATTTTAAGTAATGTCATAGGCAGTGAGTTATAAAAAGACAATAACAAAAAGAGGTAATATTCGATTATCGTTTGATAACCGAGTATTACCTCATATTTTTGATGAATTGAATTTAATTAAGCGATTAAGCTATACAATCGGGAATTGTCCAACCGTATTTGTTCAAATATCCGTCCTTTGTGTAATCTCCGTAAATGAACAATTCAAGCTCATCGGTACGCCTGTAAAGCAGACCCCAATAGCAGTTTCCGCCTGCATGATGCCAAGCAAGAAGCTCTTCGATAAGATCGTTGGAATTAATGTAGTTAAAGTTTCTTACACCCGAAGAAGAACTGCCGAAAATCAAGTAGCTGGAGCTGCAATAGCCAACTAAGCCGCTTGATGTTTTAACCTTAACCCAAACTCCATTTACCAAGGTGGAATCTACAACTGTAAGCACTGTTCCGTTTTGAAGTGTTCCGATTACAGAATAATTCGTACCTGCACCGGAACGAAGGTTCAAATATCCGCTTACGCTAACGGTTGCAGTTGAATTATTTGAATCGGCACTCGGTTCGTAGCAGTTGAGCAAAATTGATTTCAATCCCGCATTCTGCAAGGAATAAACACCGAGATTGTACACAAAGCACACAAGCGAATCAAATTGGTTCTGATTGTATTTAATGTTATTTTCCTGTAAAAATTCGTTTACATAACTGCTGTATATCTTTTCGTTAATCTGATTTACCAAATCCGCAAAATACTCAGACATACTTGCCTTGTTATAGAATTTTTCACCTGCGGAAACTACAACACCGTAGCCGTAGTTCATAACACTGCCGTAGGCAAGAGGGTCAATTTCAGCTTCACTCAAACCGCCTTCGTAAAGGGAAATCATCTCAATTACAGCATCGCTTGCGCGAAGTGTATTGAGTGCAACCTGGCTTGAAGAACTGCTGGAAGAAACAAACATTGTTGTTTTACCGTTGTCGCATGTTGTCCAAGACCCGTTCTTTTCGGAGCTTGCCGAAACATCGAAGGTTCCTGAAGTATCGGCTGTTATGTAACCCGTCCATGTGTAAATGCCATGCTCGTTATCGGCTGTCTTATTGGTTGCATAAACCGTTTGCAGCTTACCGTTGACGTTTACGTTGAAACGCACGTTAGTGCGTGTTTGGTCGGTTGTTGCAATAAGCTTAACCGTTGAACCCTTTGAGGCACTGTTCGGTGAAGCGTAAACAGTTCTGATAGGCTCTGCCTCTGTAACTGTTACGTTGATAGTTCTCTTTTTGTCACCCTTGAGTGCAATTATTTTTACGGTTCCTGCCTTTTTTGCAAGTATTAAACCGTTGCTGTCAACAGTTGCAATGCTCTCGTTGGTACTGCCCCAAGTAACACCCGAATCACCCGTAACATACAGCGTCATACCTGCGGGAACGCTGTAACTTGTACCGGAAACAGTGATAGAAGTATCTTCCTTAGCATTGTCGCCGAATCCGTTGGTGCTGTTATCGGAATCTGTATCGGTATTGTTTCCCGGAGTCTGAGTATATCCCGGGTTTGAAACATTATCAAAATCAGTAACAGCTCCCGTTACATAACGCTGAATGAGCAGAGCGTCGAGTGAATCAATACTGTCATCAAGATTTACATCGGCGGCAGCTAAAGCATCATTGCTGAGTTTTTCAAGGCCGACAGTATATCTGAGTATATAAAGAGCATCTAATAAAGAAATTTTTGCGTCGCCTGTTACGTCACCTCTGTCGTATTTCTGCATATTTGCTGTATTACCCGAAGGAGTATCGGGAGTTTCTGCGGCACTGCCGATAAAAGGTATCTGAAATAACGTCAATGCGGCAAGAGATAAAGCAACAAGCCTTTTTCGTATGCTTTCCATCGGAGTCAATCCTTTCTTAAATCAAATTTGTTGTCGATTAAAATAATTAATCGAGCTTGTTCATTACTAAGCCTGTGATAAGCTTAGGATAGAAATATGTGGACTTCTGCGGCATTTTTTCGCCTGCGGAAGATACCTCGCAAATTTCGCTGATTTTTGTCGGATTCAAAATAAATGCACAATTAGCCTTACCGCTGTCAACGGCATTTACTGCATCGTCAAATTGCTTTACATAAGTAAGGTTAATCTGCTTAGCCATATTTTCGGCATCAATGCCCATAAGCTTTTCGAGTATCAATGTATGTAAAACCGAAACATCCAAGCCTTGAGATGCTTTACTTACATTCGGCAACAGCTGTGCCATAGTGTCGAGTGACTTGAGCACGAGAAGAGTCCATTTCTTGTCACCGCAATACATACCGAAAGCTTTTTTGTCCTGCTTGTAAAGGTCGGCGAGAACGGCTTCCATATTTTCAATATCTTCGTATTCCGTGATGTCGAAATATTCCTTGCAGGCATCAACAACTTCGGCTTTGTCAAAGTGAGATAAATCACGAACAATTCTGTGTGTGGGGAACACGACAAGTCCGGGGTGCTCCATATTTACAAGCATCATCATCTGATAATCAACGGCATCGCCCTCTTTGCTAAGACCGTTTTCACGGCAATAATTGCGGTAGTTCAGAGCCGTTTCATATCTGTGGTGACCGTCTGCAATATAAAGCTTTCTGTCTGTAAAGTCATCACAGATTGCATTAACCTCGTTTTCGTCTTTAATAATCCACATTCTATGTGTAACACCGTCACCGTCCGTAAGCTCAATGTCGGGTGTACCTGCAGAAAGAGCATCGAGGCGAGTTATTGTCTTTTTTTCTTCATCGGAGTAGAGTGCGTAAATCTGACTGAAATTGCAATTTGTTGCTTTCATCAAATTAAGGCGATCCTCTTTGGCTTTTGACAGAGTAAACTCATGGGGGAGAATAACACCCTTTTCAAATTCTTCGATTTTAACTCTTACAATGCAGCCCTTCACCTTGTATTGTTTGTCGTAGGCGGTGAATTCCTCTTCATAAATATAGACAGAAGCCTTGTCCTCTCTTGTGAGAATACCTTTATTAAGCCATTCGTCAAGAATCGAAGCGGCATTTTTATAAGGCTCATCACCTTTCGGAAGCTCAAGTCTGATAATGTTGTATTCGTTTTCTTTTATATATCCCAAACGCTGTTCTTCACTGATGATGTCATACGGCGGACAAACAACGGTCGAAATATCACCCGATTTCTCGGTATTGAAGCGAAGTCCCTTGAAGCCTTTTACTAAAGCCATAGCTGTATCACCTGTTCTCCAAAATAAATTTAATGAATATATGATGAGTTCGTAATACTAAAATGAATTTATTTAAGAAATAAAATTCAGAAAGTCAAAAGGGAAACACAAACCCACAATATAATTCAAGTTTATTATAGCATATTTTCACACAAAATTCAAATTTCGGGCTGCCAAAATACGCAAGCAAATGTTGGATATTATCCGTAAAAATTATGAACTCATTTTTACGAAACCACGAAAATCTACTGAAATCCATGTGCAATATGCACAAACGGTGTCGATCTGTTAAAATGATGATAATAATAATAAATTTTTGTAACTTTTAGTTTAAAATGCAACACCTTATTGCAAAACCGAGCAGATAACTGTATAATGTTATTATATAAGATTAGTATTGAAAGGTTCAAAGGGAACTATGATTAACAAACAGATAGAGCCATACCTGTTAAAGGTTCAAAAGCCCGGCAGATATGTCGGCGGCGAGATTAACAGCGTATATAAAAACAAAGATGAAGTGGACGTGCGTTTTGCCTTCTGCTTCCCGGATACCTACGAGGTGGGAATGTCCTTTCTGGGCGAAAAGATCCTGTACGAGCTGCTCAACAGCCACGAGAACTGGTGGTGCGAGCGCGCCTTTATGCCCTGGCTGGACATGAAGGCAGAGATGGAGCGCCTGCA
>JBGVDU010000064.1:0-2602 GCA_045119555.1 Acutalibacteraceae bacterium
TCTTGCTGTCTGTGAATGAACCGGAATCGCCCTCACTTGTTGTGTAAGAAGCTGATGTAGCATTCTTAGCTGTAAGCTTTACATCAAGTGTATTAGAGGAGAAGCTTGAATCACTCGGTGATGCGGAAACGCTTGCACCTGTAATAACACCGTCGGGATTATATATTACAGCGATACCTGTATCACCGATTGTACCTGAGATAGTTGTCGATGTTACTGTCCACTCATTGCCTGTGATTTCGTCCTTATATGTACCGGGGGCTGTTGTGCCGCCGCCGTTTGTAATTGTTACCTGACCGCTGCCGCTGCCCTTAACAATAACTGCACCGCCCTCACGGCAAACTGCTGCTGTATTATTTTCATTAACGTAATATTCGTTTTGACCAACCATAGCATTGTGGAAATGGTTAACAGCCGCAACCTCGGCACTTGTGAAGTGCGTGCTTCCCTTAGCACCTGCCATAATGCTTTCCTTGCTTGTCTCAAACGGACGAGAGAAATACAAAGCGGAAGCACCCTTCTGTGATGCTACTATCGCATAAGCACGGTCGATTTTATTCTGATCGGTAAACTGAGTAGCCTCACCGTAGGAACCGTCATTTGAATATGTATCGTGGCTTTCTGCCCAGTAAACAAGCTTATCTTTAGAAACTCCGTTCTGACACCATTTACCGATTGTGCTCGGAGTATAGCCGCCTTCAAATGCACTTCTTATGTCCTTACAGTAATCACTGTCTGTAACCGACATATAATTTGTATATTCCTTCATCAAGCTTGCTCCTCCGCCCGGATCACTGAGAATTTCTCCATAGTGCCACAGACCCTGTGCCGTTACAGTTGGCCAGAAGTTACAGCTCTCACTCGGCAACGCAATATGCTTAGCGGCGTCCCAACGACAACCGTCAACACCAACGCTTTGCAATTCATCAATATAACTTGAAACTATTCTCTGAACCTCACTGTTCTCGGAATTAAGATCCGCCATACCGAGGTCATTGTGTGTAATGGAGTAACGACTGCCATAGTCAATACCGCTGTTATTGCCGTGCCAATAATCGGCGTGACTTCCTCGGCTCAAATAATCATCAACATCATAGCCGTCGCCTCTGAGGTGGTTTGCAACTACGTCAACAACAATTTTAACGCCGTAATTCTCAGCCTCTTTACACAAGTTAGTCAAATCTTCCTTTGTACCGAGAGCATTTGTTGCAATCGAGAAGCCCTGCGGCTGATACATCATATACCATACACCGAAAGAACTGTCTCTCTGTGCAGGAGATGTCTGAACTGCAGTAAATCCTGCCTCCGCAATTTCGGGAAGCATGTCCTTAATATCGTTGTACTTCCAGTCGAAGCAGTGAAGAATTACACCGTCTTGAATATTGTCTGTCAAGCCGTAGCTGTTTCCTGTTTTTTCTGCGGCCAAATCAGCCAAAGAAACTTCCGACTCAACCTCTGCTGCTGTCGCCGTGCCTGCAGTGGAAATTAATCCTGTTGTAAGCATCGACGCCGCCAATAAGGCACACAGCGTTCTTTTAAAAGTCATTTCCAATTTCTCCTAATCAAAATTAAAAGTAAATATAAAGCATCAACTCCCATCAATTCTCCTGTGAGAGCCACCAACCGTGACGGGGACAATACACACAATAGTTAATACTATTATTTATAAATACTGCACAAACTCATTTTAAGAGCAGTTTCGTATAAAACTTATAAACAGCATCGCACAAATATTGTATAAAATTCCACATCTTACTATTTTAATTATATAGGCAATACGACACAATGTCAAGTAATAAATTATATTCGTGATTCATTTTTACATACACCGAATTATATCTGCCGTTTTATCTTTTTACAATATTTCAGTATCTTAATTCTATTATTTATTTGTGAGTACAGCGTGAATCACAGCGGTTTTTATGGTGAATTTTTATATATTTACACTTAAACTTTTAAGTTTATTGATTATTATCAACTATAAAACAAAGCAGAGAATGATTTCTCATCCTCTGCTTTGCGAAAATTGAATATAGGAGCTATAAAAACTTATTCTATTATTTATTACTTCTCTACTGTTTTACCGATATTTTTAGCTGAATCAACAGTAATGTTAATGTCATAAGCTTGAATTGCAAAAGAATCGAGAGTAGAAATTTCTCCGTCATCGTTTACATCGGCAGCAAGCTTAGCCTTACTGCTGAGTGTCTTTTTACCTACTACAGCCTGCTGGCACAAGGAAGCATCTCTGAGGCTTACCTTGCCGTCCTGGTTAACATCGCCGAGAAGAACCTTTACAGTAGGCTCGTCGGAATCTGTATCGGAATCGGTATTTGTGTCTGAATCTGTATCAGAATCCGTATTTGTGTCTGAATCGGATTCATCCTCGGAATCAGTATCAATTACAGGAACATAGTCCTTCCATGAGTTACCACCTGAGAAAAGCTTTGAAGAACCGCCGATTGAAAGACCCGGCTCCATATCTGCAGGATATCTGTTTGATGCAGAACCTGTTCCGTCACTGAAAATAACCAAACCGTTCTCAAAATCGCCCTCAACCTCAAGCTTATAGTAGCCTGTTGAGGAATCCTTTGTCATCTGA
>JBGVDU010000065.1:0-3337 GCA_045119555.1 Acutalibacteraceae bacterium
AAAACTTAGTACGGTCTGATAATCATACTGTACGAACCAATTTCCTTATATCTTTTTTCTACAAGGCTTTTTTCATATTTAACTATATCTTGTAATGACAAAGGGTCGCAAAAATAATAATACTTTTCGTCATATCCGATAAGCACAATACAATGCTCCTCTGCTCGCCAGGTGTATTTTTCCTTTGTGATTTTCCCCTTTTCATCGCACAAGTACCATGAATCGGTAAGGTACGAATCGCCCATTCCGATCGTTGCCCAAACAAGCACCGGGATATCCTGTGTAACATAGGTTTCGGCAATGAAATCGAGCGGAAGTGAGCTTGTATCCTCGGCATAGAGGTTTCCGAACTCGAAATCCTCAATCATATCCATAATTACGGGCGGATAACAGCCAAAACCGCTTGTCTTTTTAGGATCACCGATAAAGGCCTGAAACGGACTCAAACCGTAAAGCTTACCGTCTTTGCTGACCTTCAAATCACTGCACTTCAAATGACTGAGTACATCGCCCAAAGAAAGCCTATCCATTCCGTAATAATCCAAAACCATTTTCGTGCTGACTATCTCACAACCCGTGGGCATTACGTTGTTTTGAGAAATATGCTCAACCTCAATATGATATTCCTTCGGCGGAATTTTAGTTTTTGCTACAATATCCGAATCACTCTCAACTGCTTTATCATCGACGGTACTCTTCGCCGAACCTTCGGACTTACTCTCCGATTTTGACGAATCATTCTTCGATGAGTTACTCTCCGATTTTGACGAATCATTCTTCGATGAGTTACTCTCCGTTTTTGACGAATTACTCTTCGATGAAGTGCTCTCCGTTTTTGATGAATCATTCTTCGATGAGTTACTCTCCGTTTTTGACGAATTACTCTTCGATGAAGTGCTCTCCGTTTTTGACGAATTACTCTTCGATGAAGTGCTCTCCGTTTTTGATGAATTACTCTTCGATGAGGTGCTCTCCGTTTTTGATGAATCATTCTTCGATGAAGTGCTCTCCGTTTTTGTCGAATTACTCTTTGAGGAAGCATTTTCCGTCATTGAAGAACCTTGAACACTCCCCACGTCACCCGTTTCTGTTTTTTCCGTATCGACTTCAAGAATCGAGGAAGTCGGTTCGGGGACAGCGGCGGTTGCTTTTGCGGGCTCACTCTCTGTCTGTACAGCTACGCTTGTCGGAGCGGTTTCGGCGTTACTGCTGCGTGTCGTTATCGCAAAGGCTGAAAGCGTCAGCACACATGCCGTTACAAAAAACAGCAAATACTGCTTTGCCGAATAGTTATATTTTGATTTAATAAACACACCACCCCTTGACAAAGCCGTATTCCTTACAGCCTTGATGATTTACAGATTTTTCGTTGATGCCCTTATTTCAGATTGCGAATATACTCAAATGTTTTTTCCTCACCCTGCTCTTTCAGCATTACGAGCAGCTCTTCCAAAAGGTCGGAGGTTTTAGGGTGTATAACTCTTCGAGCCTTTGCTTTCATAAAATATTCAAGCGGTGCACCGTTGTTGTAATTTTCACCCAAATAAATTTTACTTGCCGCAACTCTGTCGCAGAACATTTCCTTTACATATTTAAGCGGCATTTCCACAGGCTCTACAAGCCTTGTTTTCGGATTGTAGTCAGTCCAATATTCAAAGTGATGTCTGTTTCTTCCCTTATGATGAAGCCATGCTATCGAATAGCCGTAGGCTTCTCTCTCCGCTTCGTTTGGGCTTCGTGTGCCTTGGTAATATTTCGCACCCACAAAAAACTCCGTGGGAGAATATTTTGACAGGTCGTGCTTCAATCCCTGCCAAAATATTCCTGCATTAAAGCAATGCTTTATTACCTGATGACGGTGCTTTGTAATTGTTATAAAATGCTTAACTGCGTTTCCCATAGCAAAAAATTAAAGCAAATGGGCAATAATATCCTCATGGCTCATTGAGGAAAGATAAGCAGGAGGTACATCAAATACAGTCTTGCAACCGCTTGCACCCTCTTGAGAGAACTTATAAGCCGCACGAGCATAAGCCACGAGAACGCAAGCTGTGAACTCTGGGTTGCTGTCAAGCTTCAAGCTGTACTCGATAATATGGTTGTGCTCTCCGTTTAAGCCTGTCTTACCGCTTCTGATAACAAGACCGCCGTGCGGCAAACCGCTGTGGTCACGAGTCATTTCCTCTTTAGTGATAAACTCAACTGTTGTATCGTAATCGGCAAAATAGTTAGGCATTGTCTTAATCTGCTCTGCGATAGCGTTCTTATCAGCACCGTCCTCAGCTACAACATAGCAAAGTCTTGTGTGCTTCTGTCTTGTAGTAAGCTCTGGGTTCTCGCCTGCTCTTACAGCGTCCAAAGCTTCGTCAACGGGGATTGTATATTGTCTTGCATCAACAACGCCGTCAATTCTTCTGATAGCATCCGAATGGCCCTGGCTTACACCCTTGCCCCAGAATGTGTAATCCTTACCCTCTGTAAGAATGCAGTTTGCATAAAGTCTGTTGAGTGAGAACATACCCGGGTCCCAACCTACTGAAATAATACCGATATTTCCGCCCTCTTTAGCCGCAGAATCAACATTAGCGAAATGAGTGGGAATATTAGCGTGTGTATCGAAGCTGTCGATAACATTAAACATTTTTGCAAGTTTCGGAGTTTGAACAGGCAAATCGGTAGCACTGCCGCCGCAGATAATCATAACGTCGATTTTATCCTTATACTGTTCAACATCATTTGCCGAAACAACAGCGGCACCTTCTGTTGCGATTTTCAGAGTTTCGGGAGCTCTTCTTGTAAAAACAGCGACAAGCTCTGTATCCTTATTCTGTCTTACAGCGGCCTCAACGCCTCTGCCGAGGTTACCGTAACCATAAATACCAATTCTAATGCTCATTGTAAAAACACCTCTCGTAAATAATCTATCTGAACGCTTAAAAGCGTAAAAGATTTCATAGTGATTATACAACAAAATTCGCCTTAAATCAACATTAAGAAGAGATTTATGAAAGTTAACATTAAAGAAATTGCATTATGATTATAAATAGTGTAAAATATATTTTTAATGATTCCCAAAAACTTTTTGCAACAACCCCATTAAAGTTTTGCTCAAGCTTTTTCAAAAGCTTGCAGTTTCCAAAGACAGCGTCTTTGGTCGCCGCTCGCAAGCGGCGAAACTCCTTATACTCCACTCAGCGGAGAGGGGCACTAAGGAACTTTTTGCACTTCATGCAGTTTGAATGGGGAGAACCTGCTGACAGTGGTTCTCCCCGGAGTATCTGACGGTAATAATCGTCAGATACTCTGAGTAATGTTTTTTGTTTTATTGTTTACGGTT
>JBGVDU010000066.1:0-4643 GCA_045119555.1 Acutalibacteraceae bacterium
TCTTGCTGTCTGTGAATGAACCGGAATCGCCCTCACTTGTTGTGTAAGAAGCTGATGTAGCATTCTTAGCTGTAAGCTTTACATCAAGTGTATTAGAGGAGAAGCTTGAATCACTCGGTGATGCGGAAACGCTTGCACCTGAAACAACATCGTCGGGATTATAGATTACAGCAATACCTGTATCACCGATTGTACCGGAGATAGTTGTAGATGTTACTGTCCACTCGTTGCCTGTGATCTCATCCTTATATGTACCGGGGGCTGTTGTGCCGCCGCCGTTCGGTACTGAAACCTGACCGCTGCCGCTGCCCTTAACAATAATTGCACCCTGCTCACGGCATACAACGGAACAGTTGCTTCCTGTTGTATAGTAGTCTGTCTGACCGTTCATTGCATTCTTGAAGTGGTTAACGGCTGCAACCTCAGCACTTGTAAAGTGTGTGCTACCCTTTGCACCGATTGTGATATTGTCCTTAACTGCAGTTGACGGACGAGAGAAATAAAGAGCTACAATATCGTTACGGCTTGCTGCTACTGCATAAGCACGGTCGATAACGTTCTGGCTCATCTGGTTGGAGTAACCCCAATCCTGGTTGTTTGACCAAGTATCGTGGCTTTCGCCCCAGTAAAGAACCTTATCGTTTGAAAGTCCCTTTGCAACATAGTTGCCGTAAGCCTCTGTAACTGTACCGCTGTTGAACGCATTACGAAGTGTCATACCGTATGTACTGTCGGTAACAGTCATATATGTAGTATATTCCTTCATGATGTTGATAGCATTCGGGTCATCATTGGAAATACCCGGGTTATTCAAAATCTCGCCGTAGTGCCAAAGATCAGCGTCTGCTGTAACAGTCGGCCAGAAATTGTCACCCTCGCTTGGAAGACCGATATGCTTAGCTGCGTCCCAACGAATAGCGTCAACACCTACGCTCTTAAGCTCTTGAACATATTTAGCTACACACTGCTGAACATATGAGTGCTCTGTGTTAAGGTCGGGCATACCGATAGTACCGTGTGTTACCCGGTAACGGTCACCGTCATTTGCCGCACCTATATCAGTATGCCAATACTGACTGTCCTTAAGGTCATCCTGAATGTTTGAGTGGTCACCTGCAAGGTGGTTTGCAACGATATCGGCTACTATTTTAATACCGTACTTCTCTGCTTCTGTACAAAGGTTCTGATAATCCTGCTTAGTACCCATTGCACTTGTGCCGATGTAGAAGCCTTGTGGCTGATAGAACCACCACCAAGAGCCTGTACCGGAAGTAGCCTGCGGCGGAGATGTCTGAACAGCAGTAAATCCTGATTCCGCAATTTCGGGAAGCATAGCCTGAATATCGGAATACTTCCAGCAGAAGCAATGCAAGATATTACCCTCTTGGATGCTGTCCAACAAACCATAATCATTTCCTGTGTTCTGTGCTGCCAAATCAGCCAAAGAAGCCTCGGACTTAATCGTTGCCGAGGAAGCCTCAGATTCAGCCTCTGCTGCTGACGCTGTGCTTGCAGTGGAAACTAATCCCGTTGTAAGCAAAGACGCTGCCAAAATGGCACACAGCGTTCTTTTTAATGTCATTTTAAATTCCTCCTAATCCAAATAATGGTACACTTATGATATCAACCCTCAGTACCTTGCACCGAGAATCGCCGACCACGATGCTGGCAATATATACAACATCAAATTCGATTATTTATAAAAAATACACAAAAAGCGTTTTAAAAGCAGTTTCATATAAAATTTACAATTAATAAAAATTAATTATTGTATAAATTTCCACATCTATTTATTTTAATTATATAGATAATACGGCACAATGTCAAGTAATAAATCAGCTTCTTTTGTGATGAACAACTGAATTTTTCGGCATGTTTTCCACAATTCTTATATCGTAATTTGTATATATGCCGCAAAAATTACCCTCCGAAAAAAGAGGGGAATCGAATAGAATAAATTACTTTTCAAACGACATTGACAGGATTTTAATTCCCTCGTCAATCTCTTCCTTTGTTATGTTAAGTGGCGGCAAAAGTCTTAGCTTTGCCTTTGCTGTCAAAATAAGAAGTCCGTTTTCCACACACTTGCTTGCAACGGCGGAAGATGTGTACTTTTCATCTATTGTTATACCTATCATCATTCCAAGTCCCGAAATCTCTTTAACCTGCGGAAGCTTCAAAAGCTCGGACTTGATGTACTCTGCCTTTTCATTTACATTAGCAAGAACACCGTTATCCAAAAGTTCGGTCAAAACAGCCACACCGCCTGCACAAGAAACGGGATTTCCGCCAAAGGTTGAACCGTGGTCACCGAAGGTGAAAACATTTTCTGTAAGCTCGTCCGTCAAAACCGCACCAATCGGCAAGCCGCCGCCAAGACCCTTTGCAAGTGTCACTATGTTCGGCTTAACTGCGAATTGCTCACTTGCAAGGAGAGTACCTGTTCTTCCGATACCTGTTTGAACCTCGTCAACGATAAGCAAAATTCCCTTTGACTTGCAAACCTCTTCTACATACTGAACATAATCCTTATCAGCGGCAATAACTCCACCTTCTCCCTGTACAACCTCAAGCATTACGGCACAAACCGTATCGTCAACAGCATTATCGAGAGCGTTTTTATCATTGATCGGGGCATATTTAAAACCGCCTGTAAACGGGAAAAAGTTCTTGTGGAACACGTCCTGCCCTGTTGCGGCGAGAGTTGTAATTGTTCTTCCGTGGAATGAATTTACAAGAGTAATTATATTGTTGCAGTTCTCTCCCTTAGTTGTGATGCCGTACTTTCTTGCGATTTTAATAGCACATTCGTTTGCCTCCGCACCCGAATTTCCGAAGAAAACCTTTGAATATCCCGTAGCATTACAAAGCTTTTCCGCAAGCTCAACATCGGGCAATGTTCCGAAAAGGTTAGACGTATGCTGAAGCTTATTAACCTGATTAACAACGGCATTTGTCCAAGTATCGTTGCAAAAGCCAAGACTGTTTACACCGATTCCGCTGCCGAAATCAATATACTTCTTGCCCTCAACGTCAAAAGCAACCGCACCCTTGCCCTTTTCCAATGTAATAGGGTGACGCTTGTATGTATTTGAAATAAACTTACTGTCCTTTTCCGCAAAATCCTTATTATTCATATCTGTACACCTCTTAAAATTATATAGTAAAAACGTATTACTATATAAAGTTTTTACACCTTATTATTACACCGCAGGGAGGTTTTGTCAATAGTCGGCAGTTAATCGCATAAGATAATTCAGTTACACCTGCGTTTCCCCCATACTTTTAGTATAACAAAAGCAAGCAAAAACAAACCCTTTCTCCGTTTAATAATGTATATGTACAAATCCGCCATCTTCAAGCAATTCACGCAAAAAGCACTTTATCATCTGTCCCAATATTTTCTGTCCAAACTTCTGTACTGCACGGCTTCACCTACATGAGAGGATTTGATAACCTCGCTGTTGTCAAGGTCGGCTATCGTTCGGGAAACCTTTAGAATCTTACTGTATGCACGGGAAGACAGTCCCATTTTATCAAAGGCTTTTTTGAGCAGCTTTTCGGCTTTTTCGTCCATTACACAAAATTCCTGAAGTCTGCCCGATGGGATTCTTGCATTGCACGTTATCGGTAAATCTTTATATCGCTCTGTTTGAATGGCTCTTGCCTTATTTACACGCTCACGAATATCGGCTGACGATTCGGCGGGAATTGCAGAGGAAAGCTCTTCATATTTTACAGGCGGCACTTCAACGTGAATATCTATTCTGTCAAGCAGAGGACCCGAAATTTTTCCCAGATATCTTGAAACCGCACTTTCGGAGCATGTACATTTTCTCGTCGGGTGACCATAATATCCGCACGGACAAGGGTTCATGGCACAAATCATCGCCACGTTGCAGGGGTAAGTCAAAGTGCCGTTTACTCTTGAAATCGTCACTGTTCCGTCCTCAAGCGGCTGTCGAAGAACCTCCATAGTTGCACGGGAAAACTCCGGAAGTTCATCGAGAAACAAAACACCGTTGTGAGCCAGCGATATTTCCCCGGGCCGTGGCATAGCACCTCCGCCTGCAAGTCCCATAGGAGAAATCGTGTGATGAGGTGAACGAAAAGGTCGTTTATTTATCAAAGAAACTCCGCTTGGGAGCAAGCCCGCAATAGAGTGAATTTTTGTCGTTTCAATAGTTTCGTCAAACGTCATATCGGGCAAAATTGTCGGAACACGCTTAGCAAGCATGCTTTTACCCGAGCCGGGAGGCCCGACAAGCAAAACATTGTGGCTTCCCGCCGCCGCAATTTCGATTGCTCTTTTGGCTTCATACTGACCCTTTACCTGTGAGAAATCAACTATGAAATCTTCGGAGGTGACCGTCAATTCTTTCGGGTCTGCCTTTGCCATTGGCTTAATTCCTGCCAAATGACTGTGCAAGGAACAAATATCCTCTACGGGATAAACCTCAATATTTTTGACAACTGCCGCCTCCGCTCTGTTGTCAAACGGTACAAAAATTCTTTTATAACCGAGCTTTTGAGCTTCAATCGTCATCGGCAAAATGCCGTTTACGGGGCGAACCTTGCCCGAAAGTGAAATCTCACCTATAAAAACGGCATCCTCTATATTCGTTCCAAGCTGACCCGACAGC
>JBGVDU010000067.1:0-6560 GCA_045119555.1 Acutalibacteraceae bacterium
ATCCGATGAATCTTCCTGTAAATTATTCAGATATTACGGGAAGTGAGGTTGTTTACGGCGATTTGACAATTAAACTCCCCTTAGTAGGTGAGCACCAAATTTCCAATCTTTCACTCGTGCTTTGTGCTGTACAGGCTCTCAAAAGAGGCGGCTTGAGAATTTCCGATGAAGCCTTGAAGAGCGGTATTGAATCCGTTAAAATGCCTGCAAGATTTGAGCTTATTTCCAAAAATCCGCTTTTTGTCCTTGACGGAGCACATAACCCGGGTGGGTTAAAAGCTCTTTCAAATGCGATTGATAAGTATTTGAACGGCAAAAAGATTGTTTGCGTAATGGGTATGCTAAAGGATAAGGACTGCGAGCATTCCCTGCAGTTTCTGAAAGGTAAGCTTTATAAGCTTATCACAACAACTGTTAAGGATAACCCACGCAGACAAACTGCACAGGAGCTTGCTCAAACAGCGAGTACATTATTCGATGATATCACTGCTGAGGAGAACGCATTGAAAGCCGTTGATACAGCGATTGATTTATCAAAACAAACTCCAAACAGTGCGGTGCTTGTTTGCGGTTCGCTTTATCTTGCTTCCGATATTAGATTTTATCTTAATGATAAAGGCTTTGGCGATTTGTAATTTATATATTGTGTAATTGAGATTCAATAACAAAAGTCGGGTATCCCGAAAGGGTTATCCGACTTTTGCTTTTTTTGTATTGGAATAAATGTAAAATTTATAAATCATAAACCTCAAACGATTTTTTTGAAGTATTGTATGAAATCAAGGTCAAAATTGTATAAATAACAATACCTATGGCAAGAACAATAAGTTTTTGCGGTACATAAACATCATCGTGTGTATCGAGTACATCTCTGAAGAATGGGATAATGTGGGTAAGTGCTTCGGCAATAAGCATAAAGGTAAATACGGCTATACTTGATGAAACAAAGGCTTTACCCACCTTGCGAACATCCTTGTAATATATCTTGAAAAATACAAGGTTAAAAATTCCGATCATTATAAACGAAATACCGAATAATGCAATGTTTGCTTCCATGCCGACTTGATTGGGGTCAACGGGCATTTTTTGGCGGATAACGGCAAACGGAATTGCTATTATGACTTGAAGTAATTCGAGAATTATTACAAATAAATATCTTGCCTTTACAATATCTGTTTTCTTTACGGGAAGAAGCATTGTATATGCTACATCGTTATTTTCTCGTCCCGTTAAGCAGGTAAAGAAAACCGCCAAGCCTGTGTAAAAAAACACTACATAGTATGGGTAGTTCGGTATTATCAGCATAGTGGAAAGAAGTAAAAATATGGGTGCGGTGGGGTGCATTGCAAGCTTTAATTCTTTAACCAATAATTTTTTCATTACTCTGCCTCTTTCTCTAAATGAAGCATAATTGTTTCCAAGTCGGCAGGCTTTACAGTGCCTGCTGTCTTGTCTGAATTTACGGTTTTTACTATTGCTTCATAGCCTTCCTTAGTTCTTTTTGCTCCGATAAGGTAATCGTGTTTTTTGTTTTCATATTGTTGCTTAGTAAGCGTTACTGTTTTGTAGTCTTCAACAAGCTGTTTCATACTGCTGTTGCTGATTATTTTTCCGTTTTGTATGTAAATGATATCATCCGCACATTTCTCAAGGTCTGAGGTGATGTGCGTGGAGAAGAATACTGTTACTCCCTTTTCTTGCAAATCAAGGAAAATGTCAAGTATTTCATCTCTGGAAACGGGATCAATTCCGCTTGTCGGCTCATCGAGTATTAAAAGCTGAGCTTTATGAGAGAGGGCAAGCACAATAGAATACTTTACCTTCATACCCTCCGACAGCTGAGAGGGTGTTTTTTCTTCGTCAAGCTTAAATTTGCTCATATACTTGTTGTAAATAGAGCTGTCCCAGTTATTATAGAATGATGCTGTAACTTTGCTGATATGTTTGATTTTTTTGTTTGGATAGTACCCAAAGCCACCTGAAACATAACCTATATTTTGTTTCAGCTTCATTTCGTTGTCGGAAAAGCTTTCCCCAAAAAACGAAACCCTTCCGTTGTCGGGATGAACAAAGCCAAGCATTGATTTTATTGTAGTGGTTTTTCCTGCTCCGTTTCTACCGATAAAACCGACTATTTTTCCCTTTTTGACAGAAAACGAAATATTGTCAAGGCTGAATGAGGGATAACTTTTGCATAGACCGTTTATTTCAATAATATTGTTTTTATCCATTGTCGGCTCCTTATATTGCATTAAGCGTTTTTACCGTTGCATACCCGTATAATTTTATCTGCCGCACCCTTTGCACCTGTGCATCGTTTAAAGCCGTCAGCAATGGAATTGGCATTTTGTTTGAATGAATTGTTGGAAAGTACGCTGTTTACCGTATCACGAATGGAAACGATATCTGTTTTATTAAGCTTTACACCTGCACCAAGCTGATGTACACGCTCAGCAACGCCGCCTTGCTCAGAGGTCTGAGGGAACATAATCAGCGGTACGCCAAAATACAAGCTTTCGTTGACACTGTTCATTCCGCAGTGTGAGATGAACACATCTGCTTTTTGAAGCACTGCAATCTGGTCAACGTGAGAAAGTATTGATATATTTTTCGGCAGTGCTCCGAAATCGTCAATAGATACTAAATTTCCGACTGACATTATTACTTGATAATCCGTATCAGCAAGGGCTGATATGCAATTTTTATAGAAAGGCAGCATATCGTTATTTACAGTGCCCATTGATATATATACAAGCGTATCCCTTGTTTTTTGAATTTCCCCTGTTGTAGGGCGAATTGACGGGCCTACAAAGGCATATTTGTCGGAGAAGGTATCCGAACAAGGCTGAAACTCGGGGGAGGTGTAAACTACGGTATGTGTATTATCGTCGTTTTGAATTATGTCAAGAATGTTTTTTACGGGATATCCATGCTGCTGTAAGCGTTTAACCTGCTTGTTGACCTTCGGCATGGAGAAAATCATACTGAGCAGCTCGCCAAAGCCTTGTTTCATAATTTTTGCGGAGTGCTGATTAAAGGCAAAGGTGGTTGTTGAAGAAACAAAGGGAATATCAAGCTTCATAGCGATAGCCTTGCCCCATACAGCCATGGAGTCCGCAACGATACAGTCAGGCTTTAATCTCTCGATATCCTCACGAATTTTATCGTCAAGTGCCAAGGTTGTGTCTACCAGAATTTTTGTGGAGAATGACAAGTCTTTTCCTATACGGTCGGCGTCCTTTGGTTCGAGCTTTTGCTCCATATCGTAATCGTCGCATGAAACAAAGGTCGCTCCGCTGGCTTCTATCTTTTCACGCATCATGTTATAGGAATAGTACCATACTTGATGACCACGGGAAATAAGCTCACGAACTACGCCTAAAGTCGGATTCGTATGACCGTGTGCAGGAATACAGAAAAAAACAAATTTACTCATATTAATCCACCTTTTTTTCGTTATCCATTTCGGAAAAAATATGTGCTATAAACTCGCTTTGCTTTTGCTTTGGCAAAATAGCAAGACCCTTGTCCATATCGCCAAGCACCAGTATTTCACTGCCCGGCAAAAGACCGAACATTTCTCTTGCTTCCTTAGGAATTACAAATTGCCCCTTTTCTCCGATTTTAACCATCCATGCAAATTTTTTATCAGGAAAATCCATATTACTCCTCCTAAAAGTATGATTAGTTATACTTGTTATACTAATAATACTTCTTCGCCGCCTGCTTGTCAATGGCTTTTTCGGATTTTCCAAAAATTTTTTCACCAAACAATACCGTTAATCCGACAACAAAATAAACTCAAATATTTGCCCGTCACGTCCTATACTATTGAGTGTGATGCGGCTTATTTATTATTCAAATACATATAGGTTCAGTTTTTAAAAACAATCGGGAGGTTTGTAAATGAATGTAAAAACAATCTACGACAACGGTGATCTGACGGCTCTGCTGTTTGGAGAAATAGACCACCATACAGCACGGGATATCCGTCAGAGTATCGACAGCGAAATCGAAAAGCACCACCCGTCACGGCTGATACTCGATTTTCGGAGAGTAAAGTTTATGGATAGCTCGGGTATCGGCTTGATAATGGGGCGATATCGAATGATGCAGCTTGTCGGCGGAGTGGTTGCGTTAGACAATATTCCTCCGCATTTGGATAGATTAATAACACTTTCGGGAATTCGCTCCCTTACGGTTTAGTATATAAAACGAGGTGAAAATAATGGATTTAATCAACGAAATGAACCTTACCTTTTCGAGTAAGAGTATGAATGAAAATTTTGCCCGTGCCGCTGTCAGTGCATTTGTTTTACCGCTTGACCCGACTATAACGGAGCTTGCAGACATTAAAACTGCCGTTTCCGAAGCCGTTACAAATTCCATAATTCACGGCTACGAGTACGGCGACGGGTTAATTACAATCAATGCAAAGATTTACGATAACGGAAAAATTGTTCTCAGAGTAAGGGATAAGGGCAAGGGAATTGAAAACATTTCTCAGGCAATGGAGCCGCTGTTTTCCACTGTGGGCGGTGAGCGTGCAGGACTTGGCTTTGCCGTTATGCAAAGCTTTATGGATAGGCTGAAGGTTACATCAAAGGTCAACTGCGGTACGACCGTAACCATGGAAAAATACATAATCAGAAGAAATAAATCGGTGAACGATGACATTGACTCGTGATAAAGCCGTTGACGAAAATTTGGGGTTGGTGCATAGCATAGCAAACAGATTTCGGGGGAGAGGTATCGAGTATGATGACCTGTTCAGTGCAGGCTGCTTGGGACTTGTCAAAGCGGTAGACAGATTTGACGAAAGCCGTGGACTTTGTTTTTCAACGTATGCCGTTCCGCTGATAATGGGAGAGATAAAAGGACTTTTCCGCAAGGGCGGCACGGTAAAGGTGAGCAGAACTCTGAAGGAAACGGCAATGAAGGCAACACGGTGCAGACAGGAATACATAAATAAAAACGGCACAGAGCCGACTGTAACAGAGCTTGCAAAGCTTATTAACGTCACCGAAGAACAGGCGATTGAAGCACTCTGTGCGTGCAGACAGCCGCTGTCCTTAACGGCAACGGAGGACGAGGACGACGAGGTTTCGCAGGTTGATATACCCGTTGATTCCGGAGAAGAAAAGCTTGCAGAGCATTTAAGCCTTGAACAGGAGCTTTTGAAGCTTGAAGAAAACGACCAAAAGCTTATTTCTCTAAGGTACTATAAGGGTTTAACTCAATCGCAGACAGCGAAAATTTTAGGTACTACACAGGTGCAAATAAGCAGAAGAGAGAAAAAAATATTGGGAAAGCTTAGGGAAAAGTTAGCGGTTTAATTCTTTAAAATAATAATTGAAATAGTCCAATAATAAAGCACTGTTGTATGATTCTACGACAGTGCTTATTATTTTAATTTAGTTGAATAACAGCTTGAAGCCACATGCAATTACAGTCTGATTTTTTTATATATAAATTATTTTAATAATAATAAAAAATAAACTTCTTTTTTCCGAAAAATACTTTCAGTAAAATAATTTTTGTTTTTTGAAATAAATTGCAAAAATAGCTTGAATTTTATAATAAAATGCGGTATAATTTATTTATAAATCACAAAACAGTGTATGCTTAATATGTTTAATGTATTGAATATATTTACCTGTTTAATACATGAGATATTTGCATCAACGTTTTTGTGTATGTGGGAAATTATATTTACAGAAAGAGGGAAGATTATGTTTTGTCCAAAATGTGGAAATCAACTTGCAGATAACAGTGTTGTTTGCCCAATTTGCGGTGAGCAGTTTTCGACAGGGATTGTCAAAAATAAAAACAGGGCAATAGGTATTGCCGCAGTGGTTATTGCGGTGGTATTGCTTTTTGTCGGTGTGACATCTGTTTTCGGAGGAAGAAGCCGTGAAGATGTTGTAGATGTTCTGTTCGATTCAATGCTGTTGAATGCAGATGCGAAAGCATTTATTGAGCTTTTCCCTGAAGAGCTCGTAAACGCAGAACTAAAAGAAAACGACATGACACGAAAAGAAGCGATTAATGAGCTGCAGGATGAGTTGGAAGATGTGGCTTACTACATTGGCTACTATATAGATGACTATACTTTTACATACGAAATTGTCGATACTTATGATATGGATAAGGAAACTGTAAAGGATTTAAGTGACGATTGCAAAGAGGAATGGGGCTTCAAAGTTTCTGATGCTAAGATTGTTACAGTAGAATTTACAGTTGAAGCAACAGTATTGGGTTCAACTGAAAAAGAGTCGTATGATATGGATATTACAATGATAAAAACAGGAAGATCGTGGTATTTGTGGGTAGTAGACGGAGATTCCTTCGATGACCTCATCTAATCATACTTTTTTATTTATGATAATTTAAAAGCATTTAAACATAAACACAAAAAAACTTCTTTTACACGGAATAGAGTTTCGGTAAAAGAAGTTTTTTATAAATAAAAAATAAGATACAAATATTGTGATATAACCGATAATTCACATATTTGGAGATTGTAAAATACAGTGTGTAAGTTAGAAAAATAGCTTGCA